>SLFF01000326.1 GCA_007124395.1 Thermomicrobiaceae bacterium
TCGATGAGATTGGCCTGCAGATCAGTCATATCGATGACAACGGCTTCCTCTGGTTTCTCGGGATCGGCGGCTGGGATGACCAGGTGCTGACTGGCCAGCATGTGCGGGTACTGACTGCCGATGGCCCGGTTGTCGGGGTTATCGGGCGACGGCCAGCGCACTTGCTCTCTGCCGATGATCGGGGCAAGGCTTCGCAGATCAAGGATCTCTGGATCGACATCGGTGCGCTGGATGGCGACGAAGCCCGCAAGATGGTCCGGATCGGCGATCCGGTGGTGATCGAACGTTCCGTCGCTGAGCTCGCTGGAGGGATGATCTCCGGTCGAGGTCTGGACAATCGCGTTGGGGCCTTTGTCGCGCTGGAAGCGTTGCGAAAGCTGAACGATGATCGTGCCACCGCTGACGTTTACGCGCTGGCGGCGACACAGGAAGAGATCGGCTTTCGGGGCGCGAAAACCGCGTCGTTCGGACTGGATCCGGACGTGGTGATCGTGCTCGATGTGACCCACGCAACGGATCATCCGAACGCTGACAAGCAAGGCAGCGGCGATGTGAAGGTCAACGGTGGCCCAACGGTCGGACGAGGCTCGGTGACGCATCCGGGAGTCACCGAATTGCTCCTGCAGGCGGCCAGTGATGCCGGTATTCCGATCACAATCGAGGCGCTGCCCCGCGCCAGCGGGACCGATGCCGACGGGATTGCACCGACGCGGGCTGGCATTCCATGCGGGGTGGTTTCGTTCCCCTGTCGATACATGCACTCGCCGAGCGAGCTGGTCAGCCTGGCTGATCTGGAGCAATCGGCGGCGCTGCTGGCGGCGTTTGCACGTGCTGTGGGGGCGGAACTCGACCTCCGGCGCGTCTGATTGCGCTGCCCGGCCCGGGTGCCCGCTGCTTGACCCTCTCACAGGGCATGTGTACGATTGATAGATCATGCGTCCTGGTCAGGCGTCGAGAGGCAGCGAACCATGAAAGTCTCGACTCGAGGCGAATACGGAATGCGGGCGATGGTCTCCCTTGCACGAATGTACGGCGAGGGGCCGGTGCCGCTTTCCACGATTGCAACAGAATCTTCGGTGCCTCCGGCATACTTGGAGCAGCTCATCGGGCAGCTGCGACGGGCCGGACTGGTTACCAGCACCCGTGGAGCTAACGGCGGGTACGAGCTTTCCCGCGCGCCGGAAGACGTTCGTGTTGGCGAGGTGTATCGGGTCATGGAAGGCCCGGTGGCACCGATGGTCTGTGTCACTGAGGATATGGAACCAAACGAAGACCTCTGCCCGATGATCGATGGCTGCGCAACCCGTCTGGTCTGGGTCAAGGTCCGGGACGGCATCGTTGAAGCGCTCGATTCAACGACGCTACAAGACCTGGTTCAGCAGAAACGCGGGCGCGACGTTACCACCAGCATTGGCATCTCCTGACCCGACAGCCGGGACGTAGCCGTGCTCCCCGATCGAATTTTCCGTTCCTGATGTATTGCTGAGCAGGAGGGCGTCCGTGGCATCGACGGACATCTATCTCGACCATGCCGCCACGACTCCACTTGCCCCCGACGTCCTCGAAGCGATGACGCCGTATCTGACCGATCGTTTCGGAAACCCGTCCAGCATCTATGCGGCGGGCCGGGAGACCAGAGCGGGGCTCGATCGTGCCCGGGGAATGCTCGCCAATTCACTGAATTGCCAGGCTCGGGAAATCGTCTTTACCAGTGGTGGTACCGAGGCAGACAATCTGGCGATCAAAGGTGTGGCCTGGCATCACCGATTGCGTGGTGTTGGGAATCACATCATCACATCGGCAATCGAGCATCATGCGGTGCTGCATAGCGCGCAGTTTCTGGAGCAGTTCGGCTTCGATGTGACCTATGTGAAGCCGGATCACGATGGGTTGATCCAGCCGGAGGCAGTTGCGGACGCGATTCGCCCGGACACGATGCTAATCTCGATCATGTACGCCAACAATGAGATGGGCGCGATTCAGCCGATCGCCGAGATCGGCAAGATTGCCCGGGAGCATGGCGTCACCATGCACACCGATGCGGTGCAGGCCGGTGGAACGCTCGATCTCGATGTCGACGCCCTCAGCGTTGATCTCATGTCCCTTTCGGCTCACAAGTTTTACGGGCCGAAGGGTGTCGGGCTGCTCTACGTTCGACGACAGACCCCGATCCTCTGGCAGCAGAGCGGTGGCGCGCAGGAGAACAATCACCGGGCCGGTACCGAGAACGTTGCCGGGATTATCGGTATGTCCAGAGCGCTGGAGCTTGCTGAGGCGGGCCGGGACGAAGAGAATCAGCGCCTGATCGCATTGCGGCGGCGCCTGATCGATGGCCTGCTGGGGCGAGTATCTGGAACCCGTCTCAATGGACACCCCGAGCATCGCCTGCCGAACAACGTGAATATCTCGTTCGAGGATGTCGAGGGCGAGACACTGTTGCTGAATCTCGATATGCACGGGATCGCCGCCTCCAGTGGATCTGCCTGTACCACTGGTTCCACTGAGCCGAGCCATGTGCTTTCTGCGCTCGGGCTCAAGAAAACTCAGGTCAATGGCAGCCTTCGCCTGACACTGGGTAAAAGCAACGATGAAGCCCAGGTCGATCGCACGATCGATGTGTTAGAGGAGTCGATCATCCGGCTTCGTCGCATGGCGGCCGCAACAGCAGACTGACAATTCCATCTGTACCTCAGGGGATTATGATTCGGCCGGGGTTTCTTCGGGCTGGATTTCAAGTTGATCCACCAGTTCCTCGGGCAGTTCCGGCAATTCTTCCAGGCTGGTAAGACCGAATATTCTCAGGAACTCACCGGTTGTGCCGAACTGAACCGGATTACCGGGACCGGGTAATCGGCCGA
>SLFF01000442.1 GCA_007124395.1 Thermomicrobiaceae bacterium
CCTGCTCCGGGACGGCAAAGTCTATATGCGGAAGCGGTGTCCGACGCATGGTGAGGTCGAGGCGTTGATCTATGGCGATGCCGAAGCCTATGTGCAGCTCAGCCGTTACAACAAACCCGGAACGATCCCGTTGCAGTTCTCCACGGAGATCGTAGCGGGATGCCCGCACGACTGCGGGTTGTGCCCGGATCATCAGCAGCATGTCTGTGTCGGGATCATCGAAGTCAACAGCGCCTGCAACATGTCCTGTCCGCTCTGTTTCGCCAACGCCGGGGCCGGCTTCAACCTGACACTGGGCGATGTCGAGGATATTCTGGATCGTTTCGTTGCTACCGAGGGTGATCCACAGGTGGTGCAGTTTTCTGGCGGCGAACCGACTATTCACCCTCAGATCATCGACATGCTCCAGGCGGCGATGGATCTAGGAATTCCCTACGTGATGATCAATACCAACGGCAAGCGGATCGCCAATGATGACGCCTTTGTGCAGCAACTGGCGGAGCTTCAGCCATCGATCTACTTTCAGTTCGATGGGTTCGATGAACGCACCTATGATCTGATTCGTCATGAGTCAGGGATCCTCGAGGAAAAGATTCGAGCGCTCGATCGCCTTGCCGAGATCGGCTGCCGTGTCATCCTGGTTCCCGCGATCGAACGAGGTATCAATGAGCACGAAGTTGGTCGGATTATCGAGTTCGGTCTGAACCATCCGGCAGTCCGGGGGATCAACTTTCAGCCAGCCTTTCACTCAGGCCGGTTTGGCCCACATGATCCACTGCAGCGAATGACTATCCCGGACATCGTGTCGCTTATTGCGCAGCAGACCGAAAGCCAGTTCGTCGAGTCCGATTTCGTGCCGATTCCGTGCTGTTTCCCGACGTGCAACTCGGTGACGTATGCCTATATGGATGAAAATGGCGCGCTGCCGCTGCCCAGAATCCTCAACGTCGATGACTATCTCGACTACATCACGAACCGTCCGATTCCCGATCTTGGAGACGAGATCAGAGAGGCGCTTGAAGGGCTCTGGTCGTCCGCGGCTTCTCCAGGTTCCAGCAAGGCTGCGCACGAATTCGCCATCAGCTGTGCTGCCTGTGGTTTGCCAGGTGAGCTGAACCTCGAACAGTTTGCCGACCGGATGTTCATGATCATGCTGCAGGATTTTATGGATCCGTGGACGTTCAACCAGAAGAACCTGATGAAGTGCTGCAAGGAGATCCTGTTGCCGGACGGTTACCAGATTCCGTTCTGTGCCTACAACAATGTTGGATACCGGGAGCAAGCACGCGTTCAGCTCAGCGCTCGTGATCGTGGGAGAAACCGGGCGCGTCGAAGTGGGGAGGTATTCGATCCTGAACCGATCACGTTCGATTTCACCAACCAGCGGCAATGATCGATGGAGCCCAAGCATGGACAAGTGGACATCACAAACCTCTGACAACGATATCAAGGCATGCTGTGCCGACTTCTACTCCAGCGATGTCGTGAAGTGGCTGCTGGAGGATTCATATCATCCTGGCGGGCTACTGTTGACTGGAAGGATGGGTGAGTATCTGGATCTCGGCCCGGGAGACGTGGTGCTGGACGTCGCATCTGGTACCGGTGCATCGGCGATGAGCCTGGCAGACAAGTTCGGCTGCAGAGTCATGGGCATCGACCTTAGCCAGGCCAATGTAGACGCGGCGAACAGGACGGCTCAGGCGTCTGAGGTCAGTGATCTGGTGTCGTTCATCACCGGAGATGCTGAATCCCTGCCGCTGGAAGATGCCAGGTTCGATGCGGTGATCTGTGAGTGCTCTTTCTGCATATTTCCGGATCAGCCTGCTGCTGCGGCCGAGTTCGCCCGGGTCTTGCGGCCGGGAGGGCGATTCGGGATCAGTGATCTGAATCTCAACACCGAATTGCCACCCGAGCTCGATAGCGTGCTTGGCTCCATCATCTGTGTGGCCGGTGCCCAGACACCCGCCGGATATAAGGAGATCCTGTCCGGCGCAGGACTGAGTGTGGACGCCGTTCATCACTACGACGACGAACTGCTTCTGCTCATCGCCAGCATTCGTCAGAAGCTGATCGGCGCCACCATCATTGCCCGGACCCAGGAGATCGCACTGCCCGACCTCGATCTCGATCGAGCACTGGATACCGCGCGCTGGGCGTCGAACGCGATGCAGCGAGGCGAGCTCGGCTACTCGTTGCTCGTTGGCCGGAAGCCGGCATAGAGCCAGCGACTGACCCCGGGCAGGCCGGATAGCCTCGACTCCAGTCAGGAGACGATGAAATCTATTGCTACCCAACGTGAGAATCATGTCAGGAGAAATGCTTTGAGTACCTCAGCAGAGAGCAAGATTGCCATTGTCGTGTTTGCGGGTATCGATACCCACGAAGGGTTGGCCAGAGTTGTCAATGCACTGATGACGGCGAAAGAGGCGCGTGAACGCGGAGGCGAAGCCGAGATCATTTTTGATGGTGCTGGCGTGACAGCCGCAGTGGAACTGGCGGATCCGGAGCATCGATCACATCGCCTCTACAAGCAGGTAGAGGAGAGTGTCACCGGAGTCTGCGCGTTCTGTGCCCGATCTTTTGGTGTTGATGAGCGTGCTCGCGAGCTCGGCCTCCCCTTCGTCAGCGAGTACAAGCAGCATCCAAGCCTGTACGGCCGAATCGCCGAGGGAATTCACGTACTGACGTTCTAGATCGGCTTTCAGTATGTCTGAGCGGCCGGTAGACAGGGCAGCGGAGCCTGCACTGAGCGAAGCCGAACGGGGTCGCCAGTCTACCGCTCAATGCCAATCAGAACCGATCCAGGCATGGGCTTCCCTTGTGTGTGTCCTATCCCGATAGCTGGTAAAA
>SLFF01000235.1 GCA_007124395.1 Thermomicrobiaceae bacterium
CCCAGCCGGCATCTCGCTGAAGTTGTGCGTATACAGCGTATAGCCCTGATGCGACGAGAGCTCCAGCTCGATGTCTACGTTCAGTGTCGGTGCTACCCGGTTGCCGGTCGGATCGAAGAACCGGACCATGGCATAGGTAGCGTACTGCGGATCCGGGTTGAACATCTGGATGCCGGACGTGTCGCCAGTGCCCGTGTTCGGATTGCCCTTCTGAATCAGCGGGATCACGATCGGTGAAACAGGTCCGAAGATCGGCTGCACCGGGATCAACTCATCCAGCAAGGATGCGTCGTCCTCGCTCAGTCGGATCAAACCATTCTTGAAGAACGGCATCGGCGGCTCGGTGACGTAGGACATCGCGTCGCCGACTTCCCCACCCTCACCGAAGTACTTGACCTGATCGACGGCGGCGTGCAATTCGTGGGTGCCGGTGATCATCGCCGCACCGACGAAGCCTTCGTTGAGACCAAGATCCTGGGTTCCTGGCGTGAAGACGAACTCCATACCCCGTGGCGGGATGTTGAGCTGATCAGCGCCCATCTGATCGCCACCCGGCGAGAAATAGGTGATGTTCACCGTGTTCTGATACTCACTCAGGTTGGCAACACTGATACCGGTGTTCCAGAAGTTATAGTTCTGGAAGATGAGCGGCGCCACCGCGGAAGTCCGATTCATTGGACCCATTATTGGAACGATTGGCGCAGCTTCCTGGCTAACATCAGACCCCTCGCCAGTCAGGGGCCCATTCGGCAGGAACCCGTTTGGCGGGAACAGAAACGGCTGCTCGACCGGCCGGGAGACGTTGTGCATGAGCATGTTGGTCTCGGCCTTGTAGCGCTCGGCAACAGCACCGAGTGGCGCGTTGGCCGTAATGTAGGCAGAACCAACGAATTCCTCGTCGATCCCCGGAGCATCCATGATGTCGATATGGGCCACTTCACCGGCACGGATCACGCCGGTGAACTCGCCGCTCGAGGTTCCGGCAGCACCCTGCTTACCGGCCTCGTAGATCGTCACCGTGTAGGCGGTACTCGGGTTCGGATCGTTCTCCTCGGCAAAGCTCGCCAGCCGGAGCTGAGTGCGCCAGCCGTTGTTGGTCTGCACGATCGGCAGGATGTGCTGATCGTCTTCGAATGGATCGATCTCCCACTCGGTCATCCCACTGTAGCCGGCAACCGTGAGGTGCTCAGCCGTGGTCTGCGCCGACTGATTCGGCGTATCGGCGGTGATCTTCACTGAACCAGCCAGCGGGGCATAGCCTTCGTAGTCGAAATAGTAGTCGTCATCGAAATTGATGTACTCGCCACGAACCGTGACGCTGGCACCCGGGGCTTCGATCCCGAGGTCATCGGCCGTGAGCGTCACTGAAGCGAACGACTGGACGTTAGCCACCACGACGGGATCAGCATAGGCCTGATCACTATCTCCTAGTCCGACATAGAAGTAGAGATCGACTGCGAGAGGGTCTCCGTTGCTCAAGAACTCGGACATGAACATACTTGGCGGCGTGTTCTGAACGGTCACACTACCGTAGTGCGGGCCGGTCTCGCCGAGCATCTCCCCGTTCGGCACCCAGGGGAAGAAGATCCCTGGTTCGGCAACATCACCGCCAATCGGAAATCTATTTTCAGCTGACGCCGGATTGAACGCCACCACAAAGGCACTGATAACGAGCGATAGCGCGAGCATGACGCGCATTTTCTGAAAACGTCGCAAAACCCATATCCCTTCTCGGTCCCGAGCAGACCCTCATCTTCGATTGTTCCTTGAGAGTACATACCCACAAGCAAGTGTTTGTATATTGCCACAACTTGCCGCTGACGGGAACCTCAAAGTTCCCACCAGACACAGGAAAGCCCGGCCATTGCTGGCCGGGCGGTTTGCTCTGGTCCTATCGAGAAAGATGGCACTAGCTAGTCTGGGATTTGCCCGCCTTCGCCGTTGTTCTCTTCGAGTGCCCCGATAATGATCGACAGAATCTCGAAGAGAGACACACGATACGCGTTATAGGCCGCAGCACCATCATATTCAACCGCGTAGTTGACATTGTTGGAGACCGCGGTTACCGCGCCCTCGTAGAGAATTACAGCAGATCCCTGGAAACCAGCCGGCATCTCGCTGTAGTTGTGCGTGTACAGCGTGACCCCCTGATGGCCGGAAAGAGTGAAGGACAGCGACTGGTTCAGCGTCGGAGCAACCAGGTTACCCGTCGGATCGTAGAAGTCAACGTCCACCTCGGCGGGAATCGACGCCAGGCTGTTGAAGATCTGAATACCGGACGTATCTCCAGTGCCCGTGTTCGGGTTACCCTTCTGGATCAGCGGAACAACCAGCGCACCGGCATCAATCGAGAGAATCTCGTTCATCGAGAAAGGAGATCCGTTGAGCATCCCGTTGAGATCATCCAGGAAGCCCTCACCCAGCTCGTCGAGGAAGTCGCCCAGCGTCGGCATCGGTGGTTCGGTGACGTAGGACATGGCATCACCCACGTCAGGATCTCCACCGAAATACTTCACCTGGTCAACTGCTGCATGCAGTGAGCCAGTACCGGTGATCGTCGCCGCACCAACGAAGCCGCTGATCAGCCCCAGATCCTGCGTGCCCGGCGTGAAGATGTACTCCATACCGCGCGGCGGAATCGTCAACTGCTCACTACCAACCTGGCTTCCGCCCGGTGTGAAGTAGCTCACCATGACCGTGTTCGGTGCGTCACTGGTGTTGGCAATGCTGATGCCGGTGTTCCAGTAATTGTAGTTCTGGAAGACCAGTGGCGCGATCGCCTTGTGGTTGTCAGCCGGTCCACCATTCGGATCATTGACGTTGACCTGCTCGACCGGTCGCGA
>SLFF01000480.1 GCA_007124395.1 Thermomicrobiaceae bacterium
AACCACCACAGTCTGCTCAACGTGGTCAATGCTGAAATCAGATTCTGAATCTGACATCTCACCGTTTTCTCGCCACCACGCGGAGAGCGCGTACTCGATTCCCGAGGAACCAGCGGCGAACTGCCGAATTCCCTCTGGTCTCATCGCTTCGATCAACTCACCGATCCGTGGCAGATCACTGTCTTCGAGGATGTCGAAGAGCACGATATCTGGCTGGTCCTCATGAATCATCGCGATCAGCCGGTCCCGGGCATCGTTTGACCGAATCGAAACGATGTCGAAGAGCCCCACGTTCAGATCGGTTTGCCGTGCAAGGTGAAGGCGAACGTCGCTCTCATCCATCGGGGTGACCGGGTGGTGTTGCATAGTTGGGTGACGGTCGAGTCGAAACACCTCGCTCTCCCGACCCGAGCGGGCGAACAGATTCCCGAACAGGCTGTAGCGTCCCAGCGCCGGGGCGCCGACCAGCAGGGGCACCGGATGATTGCCGAATACACACCTCCCGAGTTCTATTGACCGGCCGATGCTACCAATCTCCGGCGAGGAATCGAAGGTCGAGCAGACTTTGTAGTGGCAGATCGGCGCGTTGAGTGCTTTCAATCCCTCGAGAACCGGCAGAAGTGTTCGATCGATCGACGCTGGATCCATCGCACGGGTATTTCCGGCGATGCCGATCGCCTCGATTCCGATCAACTGGGCGAGTTCGGCTGGTTCAGGCACGTCGAGAAACAGGGCTGCCGGGATGCCTGCGAGCGTCAATGCTTCCATGGCGTCGGTAGATCCGGTGAAATCGTCGCCGTACCAGGTCAACCGAAGCTGTTGTACGTGCATAGTCCAGCTATCCGTCTCGTTTGCCGAATGCCTCGATCGACTGTTGAAGCTCGGGGTGAGTCGCGGCGTAGTCGTACAGGTTGGTTTCCGTGACTGCGGCGTCCCAGGCCTGTCGGATTGCCCTGACACCTGCTGCTGGACCGCCCGGATGCGCCACGATGCCGCCACCAGCCAGGTACATCAGATCGGTGGTGCCGGTCTGACGCCACGTCTCCGGTGCCTGTCCACCCCACTGTCCGGATGAGAGCACTGGCATCACCTGATAACCACCGAGCAGCGGCTCCAGGCAGGCGTTGACCGAGTCAACGACTGACTCATCTGGCTCCCAGAACTTGTTCTGCAAGGCGTTGACGTGGATGTGGTCGATGCCGATCAGTCTCCATAGCTTCTGATAGGCACGGAAGCTGATGCCCAGCCACGGATGCCGTGTCAGCATGCCCCAGCCGTTGCGGTGGCCGTGAATCGGGAGTTCGCAGTGCTTCCTCAGGTAGGCAACTCCAGCCATGCCGACGCTGTTCAGGCTCACCATGACACAGGTTCCACCGGTGTTCCTGATCGTCTCGTGGTGCCGAAGCATGTTGTCGATGTCGTCGGTGATGTTGAATGCGTACATCAGTTTCTTGCCGGTGCGATCGGCCAGCTCGTTGATAACCCGCATCACCTCTTCGACACGACGTTCCAGCGGTGAGTGGGGTGGATCAGCCATGAGTTCGTCGTCCTTGATGAAGTCGATGTCCGCTTCACCCAGTTCACGCACGAGGTCGGCGGTCTGCTCCGGCGTCAATCCAACGCTCGGCTTGACGATGGTGCCGATGAGCGGGCCTTCGTGGACTCCGATCAACTCGCGAGTACCGTGGATCCCGAACTGTGGACCAGGGTGAGCATCCGCGAACTGGGGCGGAAAATCGAGGTCGATCAGCTTCAATCCGGAGACTTCTCGAAGCTCGTAGAGATTTCCGGCGACGGTTGAGAGCAACGTGGGCAGGTTGGTCCCGACGTTGTCGAACGGGAACGAAATAATGATCCTGGCGCGGTTGTAGCCGGTGCTTCCGGTTGGAGGCTTCGAACCGGGCAGACTTGGCTCGGAAACAGGCTCCAGCTTGATCATCTGCTCGACGGTTGCCCGGTGCCGGAGTCGGAGGTCGTCGGTCTCTCCGGGAACGGCGACGAAGGTCCCGCTCGATTGTTCTCCGGCCATCGCCTCGGCCGCTGTTTCGAGTGGAAACGGTGTTTCCAGCAAATAGGTCGCCAGGATACGGTCGCTGGTCATCGCGTGCTCACTGTTCTGTATGGTCTGCCGGTTTCCGCCGATTCGTAGCTTCCAAAGACGAGCTCAATCGTGCGCAGGTTGTCCACACCGGATGTCTCCGGGGTAGTTCCATCTCTCATTGAGTCGACCCAGTGTTGCTGGATCGCTACCACGCTCTCCTGGATGTTCATGGCGGGTGGTTCGCTCCAGCTGAACTGGCGAGGTGGGACCGATCGCTTCGTTGTCTCACCATTGCGGACGACAGTCAGTTGATAGTCGCGATCCAGTGTCACTGAACCTTCAGTACCTTCGAGGTGAACAAGTGTCTGCGGAAAGAGTTCGTGTTCCAGCTTCGAGAAGTAACTCAGATCGACGATCGCACTGGCGCTACTCTGCATCTTCAAGAGGATCGTGGCGACATCTTCGGCCCGGATGTCTGGATTCACTCGCTGGGTCTGACAGGTCAGCTGATCGACTTCACCGAGAAAGTACCGGGCCAGATCGAGTAGATGAACGCCGAGGTCATAGATGATGAATCGTTCGTCCGTGGCCAGATACGGCTGAGTCGTGTACACGTCCCAGGCACTGCGAAAGCTGATCTGGCCGAAGAAGAGCTCACCGATCTGCTCGCTGGCTACTTTTGTCTCACGCATCGGCGTCTGCCAGCGGAAGTTCTCATGAATCATGAGTTGAACCTGGGCAGCGGCGCAGGCATCGACGATCGCCTGTGCATCCTGAATGGTTGGCGCGATCGGTTTCTGGC
>SLFF01000346.1 GCA_007124395.1 Thermomicrobiaceae bacterium
CAAGCTGCATAATCAGCTCGACCAGATCCAGTGAGTCTGCATTCAGATCCTGCACAAATTCGGCTTCGCGCGTGACTTTTTCCTGCTCGACGCCGAGTTGCTCGGCTACGACTCCCTGTACACGCTGGAAAAGCTCGTCGGACACCCCTGCCTCCTCTAACCTTCTCTTATCCCGTCAGTAGATCTGACCGTCTAAACGTTCGGTATTATGCACGTTCCGCTGTGTCGAGGGCAACTTGGCAATTGTCGGCCGAGTTGTTCTTAGTGGGAGGAGGCCAGTCCGTTGGCGATTGTCCCCAGTACCCCATTGACGAACTTGCCGGAGTTATCGCCACCAAACTGCTTGGCGATCTCTACGGCTTCATTGATCGCGGCCTTCATCGGCACGTCCGGTTCACCGGTGAGCTCATAGATGGCGATCCTCAGGATGTTGCGATCGACTGCCGGCAACTGATCGACCGGAAAGGTCGGCGCAGCATCGGCAATACGTTGATCGATTCCCTGCTGGTTTTCCTGGATGCCGGTAATCAGGCGCTCGACATATCGACGCACAGTCTGGGGTTCGTCCTGATCTTCCAGATACCTCGCCAGCACACCAGAGACGTCATGACTGGCGACATCGGATTCGTACAGAACCTGGAGTGCCAGTGTGCGTGCCTGATGTCTGGTATTGCCAACGGACATGTCTGGATCAACTCCTCAATTCGTCGGGCGATTTCGTGGTTCGGACAAGGGTAATGCTCCCGGAATGGATCGATCTGTAGCAACGCAGGCGGGAGCAAGACATCATTGCGGTAATTGTACTTGCCAGCGAGGAAAAGGTGGTGGGAATCTATGCGGATTTGGGGTGGATTCCTCAGATCCGTGACTCACTCTCGTTTCTGCACAATGAATGGCCAGCCGATTCCGGCTGGCCTGTCTGTGCTGACTTCGAGATGATGAACCTGCTACGGGCTAGAGCAGTCCGTGGCTGGGCTCTGGCATCGTGAAGATGATGGCGAAGATCCACGCGCCGATGACGATGGCGGTTACCAGCGCAACGACCAGGATGATCATCTTTTCACGGCCAGTAAGTGGTTTGCGTTCGCTGTCGTCCATAGCCGGAAGGCTCCTTTCCCCGTTAAGCACCCTACGCGCCACATTCTAACTCATTTTGCACGCTCCGGGCACTTCCAATTTGTGGGGGATTGTCTGACTCAATTCGCGGGCAGAAACTTTGCATAATCCTTAAAACTTGCATTGTCCTGTATTATCTGTCACGGTAACTGAAGCTATATGGATGGATTGCACGATGATTGGGGTTGCAGCGTATGTGGGGTTGGAAGACGGTTGAGCGACACGTCAGCCCGGCGTTGTCGATTGATGACGCATGCTCACGACTGGAAGCCGAAGGATTCGAGCGTCAGTCTGGCGACTCCCGGCACGCCACGTTCGTCCGAGAGGGCACACGCGTCACGACAGATGGACAGAAGACTCCGGTTGAACTGGCCATTGCCGAGACGGACTCTGGCCTGATCATGCATCTCCGGTACCGATCGTTTGTGCTGTTCGATACGGGAGATCTCGAGAAGTTCGGGGATGAACTCCAGGAGATGTTGCACTCAAACGTTGCCTGATCAGCTGGATTGCTGACTGCCCTGCTCAGTGCCAGATTCATCATCAGGTGCGGGCAGGTCTTCCCGCTGCGGCACATGTCTGACCCGAACCATATTGATCCGCTGACCGCTCATCGACAGAATACTGAACTCGAGGACATCGGTCTGGAAGGCATCACCCGGATCCGGGATCCGTCCCAGTTGCTCGAAGATGAATCCCCCGAGTGTGTCGGCGTCTTCGGTCGGGATCTCTACGTTCATGGCCTCGTTGAAATCCGAGATCGAGATTGCGGCATCGACAATCGCTTCTTTGGTGTTGATGCTCCGGATCAATCGACGTTCAGTGCCGTATTCAGATGTAATCTCGCCGACGACTTCTTCAATCAGATCTTCCAGGGTCACGATGCCGGCCGTTCCGCCGTATTCGTCGATAACCACGGCGAGTTGAGTGCGGCGCTCCCGCATTTCGTTGATCATGGAGACGATCGTTTTCGTCTCCGGGACGAACAGCGCTGAACGCATCGCGTCTCTGGCCGTCATCAGGGTGTCTCCACTGTGAGCCCTGAGCAGGATATCTTTGGCGTGAACAACGCCGATGATGCTATCCATATCCTCTTCATAGACCGGCATCTGTGTGTATCCCTTGACGGCGATCGTCTGGGCGATATCCGCGATCGTCTCGCTGGCCTGTACGCCGGTGACGTTGATGCGCGGCATCATCACTTCGCTGACCTCGGTCTGTTCCAGCTTCAGAACGTTTCGCAGAATCTCGGTTTCTGCCTGACGCAGCACACCGGCTTCCTCACCCATCATGATTACGGTCCGGATTTCATCCTGACTCAGCGCCCGATCCCGGGAACTGGCTCCGGCAAGGGAAGCAACCCCGGACGCGATCCAGGTCATGACGATCGCCAGTGGCTTGAAGAGGAGATTGAAGAGTTCGAGCAACGGTGCGTAGATCTGCGCCATTCGCTCGCCATGCCGGATAGCAATCGTCTTCGGCGTAATCTCACCGAAAATCAGAAGGGCCAGGGTAATGACACCTGTGGCCACGAGCGCACCAGTCTGAGCGCCAAGAAACTGTGAAGCCAGCACCGTAGCCAGTGCCGCCGAACCGGTATTGACCAAGTTGTTTCCAATCAGAATCGTCACCAGGGTCTCTTCGGAGCGGTCGAACAGACGCCGGACCCGGCTGATCCCACGGGCGCCGGTATGCTCCAGATGACGAATTCGTA
>SLFF01000313.1 GCA_007124395.1 Thermomicrobiaceae bacterium
CAGTCTTGCCGTGATGATGCCCGACGCGCTTATCGGCGTTCGAGATCCACACGGTATCCGCCCTCTTTGCCTCGGCCGGATCGATGGTGGCTATGTGCTCGCGTCAGAGACGTGTGCATTCCAGACCATCGGCGCCACCTACGAGCGAGAGCTCGAGCCAGGAGAGATCGTCATCATCGACAAGGATGGCATTCGGAGTTACCCGCCCGAAGACAGTCGCAAGCGGGAAGCGATGTGCATCTTCGAGACGATCTATTTCGCCCGCCCGGACAGCTTTATGAAGGGCGATCGGCTGCACCTGACCCGTCAGAGAATGGGCGCCGAGCTCTATCGGGAGCACCCGGTGGATGCCGATATCGTCGTCCCATTGCCGGATTCGGCAGTCCCGGCTGCCATTGGCTTCGCTCGTGAGTCGGGTATCGAGTACGCCGAAGCACTGATCAAGAACCGCTACATCGGCCGGACGTTTATCCAGCCGGATCAGCGTCTACGCGAGCAGGGTGTGCAACTCAAGTTCAACGCGCTCCCGGAAGTGCTCGAAGGCAAGCGTGTGGCCTTGATCGATGACACGATCGTTCGAGGTACCACCAGCAAGCCGATCGTGGATCTGCTTCGGAACAACGGCGCCAAAGAAGTGCATATGCGTGTTCACGCCCCGCCGATCAAGTGGCCGTGCTATCTTGGTGTCGATATGGCCAAGCGAAGCGAGTTGATCGCGGCGCAGTTGAGCATTGAAGAGATTGGTGAACGGATCGGGGCGGACTCGATCGGCTATCTGAGTCTCGACGGACTGCTCAATGCAATCAACACTGGCCGTAATGGATTCTGCACAGGCTGTCTGACCGGACAATATCCGGTTCCGGTTCAGATGGAGATGGACAAGTTATCGCTCGAGCGTGTCTGACGCCGAGTATTGACCGCGCCTGCGTTCCTCTTTACAATTCGGCAGTTTGGGCCGCGGGATGGGAAAGGAGCACGGGTTGGCGGATGCATCTGATCTGAAACGCACACCTATCGCAGACTGGCACGTAGAGGCCGGCGCGAAGATGGTGGATTTCTCTGGCTGGTTCATGCCAGTCAATTACAAAGGCATTATCGAAGAGCACCACACGGTACGAAACAGTGTCGGTGTTTTCGATCTGGGCCACATGGGGCAACTCAACGTGACCGGGCCTGACGCCGACGATTTTCTCCAGTACGTCACTACCAATGACGTTACGAAACTCGCCCCTGGCCAGGCGCAGTATGCAATGCTGCTGTATCCATCCGGTGGTGTAGTTGACGACATCATTGTCTATCGTCGCCCGGACGATAACGGCTTCTTCATCGTTCTCAACGCGGCCAATACGAAGAAGGACGTTGACTGGTTCAACGAGCAGAAGGCGAATCGGCCGGAGTTCGATGTGACCCTCGATCACTCTTCCGAGCGCACTGGCATGATCGCAATTCAGGGCCCGAAGGCAGAATCGGTCCTCCAGAAGATCATTGATGTCAATCTTGCTCCAGTTTCAAACTTTTCCTCGGTCTTCGGAAACGTCGCCGGGTCTGACTGCATGGTCGGCCGAACTGGCTACACCGGCGAGGACGGGTTCGAGGTCTACTCCCCGATCGAAGATATCCTGATGATCTGGAAAGCGCTGTTCGAGGCTGGCGAAGATGTCGGCATTCAGCCGATCGGTCTCGGCGCTCGGGACACACTCCGTCTCGAAGCAAAGATGGCGCTCTACGGCCAGGAACTCTCCTCCGAAATCACCCCACTCGAGGCACGCCTCGGCTGGGCCGTCAAATTCGACAAGGGCGAGTTCATTGGGCGAGAAGCATTGCTCAAGCAGAAGGATGAGGGACTCAAGCGCCGGCTCGTCGGATTCAAGCTCGTAGAGCGTGGCGGAACACCGCGCACGCACTATGAGATCCAGGTCGACGGAAAGACGGTCGGTGAGGTTACCAGCGGTACCCGATCACCAACGCTCGGAGAGAACATCGGGCTTGGTCTGGTAGATGTCGAGCATGCCGGCGTTGGTAAGCCGCTGGACATCATTGTCCGCAACAAGCCAGTTCGCGCAGAACAGGTACGAACACCGTTCTATAAACGGGGATAAACTGGAGATTCGCCGAATCAGGCGGGAGAAAGGACACGTTACGATGGCCGAGATCAAGTCGGGATTGCACTACACCAAGTCGCACGAGTGGGTAAAAGTCGATGGAGACACGGTGACGATGGGCGTAACCGACTTCGCTCAGTCTGAGCTTGGAGACATCACCTATCTGGAGCTGCCAGAAGCGGGTGACTCAGTCTCGAAGTCCGAGCCCCTGGGTGTTATTGAGTCAGTCAAGGCTGCATCGGACATTTATTCACCGGTGTCGGGTGAGATCGTCGAAGCCAACGATCAGGCGATCGATGCACCGGAGTCAGTCAACAGCTCACCATACGACGACGCCTGGCTGGTTAAGATCAAGCTCAGCGACACGTCGGAGCTCGATGAGCTGATGGATAGTGCCACTTACGAGAAGTTCGTCGAAGAAGAAGGCGGACACTAGAATATCTTGCCGCGCGAAATCGTTATACTTGTAGTGCTGCGTGTGCAGCCAGGCCGGTATGGCCTAACAGCGCGGTAAGATGAGGAGATGATTGTCCATGTCGTTCGTACCGCATACGAAGGAAGACCGGAAAGAGATGCTCGAAGCCATCGGGGCGAACTCGGTGGAGGAGTTGTTCTCGGTTATTCCTGAGTCGGTTCGGTTTCCAGATCTCGATCTCCCGCCGTCGCTCTCCGAATTGGAAGCGAATCGGAAGCTGAATCAGCTGGCAGCAAAGAACGTCAACACGGCGGCAACGCCATCGTTCCTTGGTGCAGGAATCTATAACCACTATTCGCCAGCCACGGTCTATCAGATTCTCTGGCGTGGTGAATATCACACAGCGTACACCCCGTATCAGCCTGAAGTCGCTCAGGGTACGCTACAGGTGATCTACGAGTTCCAGTCGATGATCAGCGCCTTGACGAACATGGAAATCGCCAATGCGTCGCTTTACGATGGAGCCACGGCGATGGCCGAAGGCGCGCTGCTCGCGGTCAACCCGCGAAAGAAGCGCACCAAGATCGTGGTGGCTGGAACGGTTCACCCGCACTATCGTGGTGTTCTGCGGACCTATACGACGGGTCTCGACATCGAGGTAGTCGAATTGCCAGTTCCGACCGATACGATGCACGCCGACCCATCTGCGTTCGATGAACACCTCGACGATTCGACGGCGTGTGTCATCGTGCAGTACCCGAACTTCTTCGGACGGATCGAGGATCTGCAAACGGTTTCTCAGAAGGCGAAAGATGCCGGAGCCAAGTTCGTGGTCTCCACGTATCCGCTGGCGCTCGGAATGCTTCCTCCTCCAGGGGACTTTGATGCCGACATCGTGACTGGTGAAGGTCAGTCGCTCGGTGTTCCGCAGAGTCTCGGTGGACCGGTAGTTGGTATTCTGGCAGCGAAGAAGGAACTGGTTCGCCAGTTGCCGGGCCGGCTGGTCGGAATGTCGACCGATGAAGAAGGCAAGCGCGGATACGTGCTGGCGCTCCAGACGCGCGAGCAGCACATCCGTCGTGAGAAGGCGACCAGCAACATCTGCACCAACCAGGGTCTTCTGGCTCTGGCTGCAACGGTCTATCTTGCGTCAGTCGGTCCCACCGGTCTGCGGAAGATCGCGGAAATGTGCTACCAGAACGCACACTTTCTCGCTGATCAGATCGATGCGATCGATGGTTTCGAGGTTGTCGGCGAAGGTCAGTTCTTCAATGAGTTCGCCGTGAAGACCCCGATGCCGGTGCGTGATCTGAATCGCAAGCTTCAGGCGGCAGGAATCGTTGGCGGGTATGATCTCGGCAAACTCGACTCGTCGCTGGAGAATACGATGCTGATCTGCACCACTGAAATGAACAACAAAGAGCAGATCACCGATCTGATCGCGGCGCTGAAGGCCGCCGCCTGATATAATCCGACACCTTTAGAATCGCGCGAGTGGCGTCGCTATGACTCCGCTCGCGCATTTTCTGTTTACGCTGTATGACGATGCGGTATCGACACAGCATTCGCGTGAACGCATCGAATTGAGGATCCGAATCATGCCCAGACCGATCGTCGCCATCGTTGGCCGCCCGAACGTCGGAAAATCTGCGTTGTTCAACCGATTGATTGGTGAACGGCGCGCAATCGTCGAAGATCTTCCTGGAACCACTCGCGACCGAATCTACGGTGAAGTCGAGTGGCTCAATTCCTGGTTCACGCTCATCGATACCGGTGGTCTGCAATCCGAAGAAGAGCTGGAACGCTCGACCTCGGCGCAGATCTCTCGTTCTACCCAGCAACAGGCGGTTCTGGCCCTCGAGGAAGCCGATGTGATCCTCTTCGTCACTGATGGGATCTACGGTCTTACAGCCGGAGACTGGGAAGTTGCTGATCTCCTGCGACGCACCAACAAGCCGGTGATCGTGATCGTCAACAAGACGGAGTCGCTCGAACGCCAGGATAACGCGGTCGAGTTCTTTGCTCTCGGCCTGGATGACCCGGTTGCGGTCTCAGCGATTCACGGCAACGGCATGAGCGAGTTGCTGGATCGAGTTATCGCCAGTCTGCCGGATCTCAGCGGAGAAGAAGAGTCTGAGTTTCCGCGGATTGCGCTGGTCGGTCGACCGAACGTGGGCAAGTCAGCTCTGCTGAACTCTCTGACCGGGCAGGGTCGCCAGATCGTGTCCGAGATTCCGGGAACGACGCGCGACGCGATCGACACCACGGTGATGTACAAGTCTCAACCGATTACATTGATCGATACTGCTGGTGTACGGCGTCGTGGCCGAATCGAGCCGGGTGTTGAGAAGCACAGCGTTTTGCGCTCGATGCGGGCTATTGATCGAGCTGACGTCGCTGTATTGGTGCTGGATGCGACCGAGCCGTTTACGGCGCAGGATACGCACGTAGCCGGATACATTGAAGAGCGGAAAAAGGGGATCGTCCTCGCCATCAACAAATGGGACCTGGTGGAGAAGGACGAGCGGAGCGTCGGTCGATTCATCGAACGCGCCCGGGAAGCCTTCGATTTCGTTCCCTATGCGCCGATTGTCTTCACATCAGCGGAGACGGGCCAGCGTGTATCGCAGATCATGGACGTAGCATTGACGGTCATGGCCGAGCGAACCCGGCGAATTTCGACCGGTGAGTTGAATCGGCTGATCAAGGAACTTGTCAACCGGCATCCACCGGCATCCAGACCCGGGAAATGGGTCAAGTTCTATTATGCGACCCAGGCCGCAGTGGAGCCTCCGACATTCATTGTATTTACTAACGATCCAGAGAACGTGCATTTCTCGTATCGGCGGTACATCGAGAACCATATTCGCGAAGAATACGGATTTCTGGGTACCCCGATCGTTCTCCGATTCCGGCACCGCAAAGGACGCACGTAACCGGCTCGCGCAGGCGTGGCCTTCTGAGTTGCTGGCAGCGCCTGTGCTAGACTCAATTGATGTGTCGTTTAGTCGTAGCCCAACGAATCAGGAGGGATGATTCATGAGTCAGCTACGAAGTGCAGACCCGGCGATTGCCGATATGATTGCCCGCGAGGGTGACAGGCAACGCGAGACGATCGAACTGATTGCCTCAGAGAACTTTACGAGTGGCCCGGTTATCGAGGCCATGGGGTCAGTTCTCACCAACAAATATGCCGAGGGGTACCCCGGCAAACGCTATTACGGTGGCTGTGAGGTCGTCGACGAAGTCGAGAACCTCGCGATCGAGCGCGCACAGAAGCTGTTTGGTGCAGAGCACGTCAACGTGCAGCCCCACTCAGGCGCTCAGGCCAACATGTCCGCCATGATGACGATCCTGGAACCCGGTGATCGCACACTCGGGATGAGCCTCCAGGAGGGTGGACATCTTACGCACGGACTTCATGTAAATTTTTCAGGCCGCCTTTTTGACGCATCCTTTTATGGTGTGGATCCAGAGACTGAACTTCTAGACTATGACAAAGTGCGATCGATCGCACATGAAGTGAAGCCAAAACTGCTGATTACCGGAGCCAGCGCATATTCACGCGTTATCGACTTCGCAAAACTGCGAGAGATCGCTGACGAAGTGGGTGCCTGGATGATGGCCGATATCGCCCACATCGCCGGAATCGTTGCTGCTGGACGGCATCCTACGTCGGTTGGGAACGCCCACTTCACCACCACCACGACGCACAAGACGCTGCGTGGTCCTCGCGGTGGAATTATCATGACCGATCCGGAGCTCGGGAAGCAGATCGACAAGCTGGTCTTCCCCGGTGTTCAGGGTGGGCCATTGATGCACGTTATCGCGGCGAAGGCAGTTGCGTTCAACGAAGCGCTTCAGCCAGAGTTCCGCGACTATATCGACCAGGTCCTCGTGAACGCGAAGGTTCTGGCCGAAACACTGATGAATAACGGACTCCGCATCGTGTCTGGTGGAACCGACAACCACCTGATGCTGGTCGATCTGACTTCGCTTGACATCAGTGGACGCAAGGCCGAACGCGTTCTGGAAGAAGCTGGTGTTACGCTGAACAAGAATGCGATTCCGAACGATCCGCGCCCGCCGATGCAGGCAAGCGGCATCCGTATTGGAACGCCCGCGATGACCAGTCGCGGCATGGGAACCGACGAGATGATCGCCATTGGTGAACTGATCGCCGAGACCCTGAAGAACGCCGATGATGAGTCGATCATTGCGCGAAGCCGTGCCCGTTCGCAGGAACTGTCGAAGCAGTTTGTGTTGCCCGGTGATCCGGTTGCTGCGCTGAGCTAGTTAGTCTGGCCACTGGTGGCCGCGATGGGGTGCTGAAGAATGGGCAATGCCCTCATTGCATTGATCGTCGCAGCCGGCACGATCGCGCTTGTGCGCATTATCGTGCCGGCGCTTTTGCGTCTCGCCCACGATCGTGATTTGCTGCTCTATCCTACCGATCCAAGACAGGTTCACACCTCACCGATACCAAAGTTCGGCGGGATTGCCATGTTCATGGCGTTCTGTGGCGGGATCGCTATTACCTTCATGCTTCCAGTCGAGCGATTTCCCGAGGAGATCGAGCGCATCGTGCTGCTGGTTACCGGGGCAGTAATCGTCGCTGGAGTGATGCTCTACGATGACCTGATTGGAATCGCTCCGCTCCCGAAGCTCGCCTGGCAGATCCTGGCGGCTGGAGTGATGATCGTTCCACGCTTCCGTGGGGAGGAGCATGGGCTGGTTATCGAGCAGTTCACCAACCCGCTTGGTGGCATGATCGAGCTTCCGTTGCTGTTTGCGATTCCGATCACGCTCCTGTGGATCGTCGGGATGATGAATACGTTGAACTGGGTTGATGGCCTGGACGGGCTGGCCTGCACGATAACGCTCGTGGCGACCAGTGTGCTGTTCCTGCACACGTTCTTTCGGCCGCCTGGAGACCCGCAGTTCACGATTTCACTGCTGGCAGTTGCCCTCGGAGCAGCGGTAATCGGGTTTATCTCCTACAACTGGCATCCGGCCCGGATATTGATGGGCGATACCGGCGCGATGTTCCTCGGGTTCTCACTGGCGGTCATTTCGATTATTGGTGGGGCCAAGATTGCCACTGCTCTATTGGCACTGTGGGTGCCAATTCTGGACGTGGCGTGGGTGATCATCTACCGGATTCTGCACGGCCGCTCACCGCTCAAGGCTGATCGCGGTCACCTGCATCACCGGCTCCTCGACATGGGGTGGACCCAGCCGCAGATCGTTCTGTTGTTCGGTGGGCTGTCCGGGACTCTCGGGATTGCGTCGCTGCTGATCCCGACACCTCAGATGAAGCTGGTTCTTTTGATTCTGGCGGGGGCCGCAGGCGTGGGGGTCCTCGCTCTGCTAGCCCGGCGCGCCGGCCCACTTTTCGAGCGGCAATCGACCGACGCCTGACACCGAAAGTTCGGTGTAAACGTGACAGGGATTCTGCAGGCCCTATTGAAGCAGGAGATCCAGGCGCGGGCCTTCGCCACGTTCCGAACCTGTTGCTTTTTCTACAGCGCGTTGCGTCAGTCCGATGATGTGACGACCAACCAGAACGCCAACCAGCGTGCCACTGATGATGCCGATCGTCGTCCCCAGCAGAAACGGAACTGTGAATCCGGTTTTCTGGCTAACCTGTATCATTGTGTCCCCTGCTCCTGTACGGCTGCGGATCGTGCAGGCATAAGACTATTGAATTACGAGCAACCGATGAGCATCGGCCCAGAGGTTTTCGAGGCGGTAGAAGTCTCGCTGTTCTTCGGTCATCAGATGAACCAGAACACCGGGATAGTCCATGACTACCCAGCCACTGTCCGGTGGTCCTTCGCGACGGACTGGCCGCAGGCTGATGTGTTCCTTTAGTTCCTGATCAATTGCATCTGCCGTGGCGCGCAACTGTCTGACGTTGTCGACTGACGCGATAACGAAGCAATCGGCAATCGTAGACAGGTGCTGAATATCGAGCACCAGTATGTCGGTGGCGAGCTCCTGAGAGGCAATGTCTGCGACTCTCCGGGCGAGTTCTGCGGCGTCTATGTCTTCTATGTCGTCCTCCTCTGCTCACTTGGAGCGTTCATGCCTCGGGTAAGGTGCATGGTTCGAATGAAGTCATCGGTGGGCCTGGCAGGATTCGAACCTGCGACCTTGAGGTTATGAGCCCCTTGCTCTGCCCCTGAGCTACAGGCCCGGATGCGCCAACGTTCTGGAATTCTAGTCTATACTCCCTGACTGGACAACCGCACGATCATTGAGCTAGCGGGACAGTGGACAGATAGGGCCGTTTGCGCGGCCATTGTTTCAAAATGGATGAGAGGTGCTTTGTGGCACAGATACGCGGACTGGCCGAAATCGTTCTCCATGTGAGAGACCGTCAACGATCTCTTGCGTTCTACCGGGATCTGCTGGGACTCTCCGTCATTTCGCCGCCGGACTTCCCAGGCCCGCTGTTTCTCAAGGCAGGGGATGGCCAGGAAGGCATCCCGCAGATGGTAGTTCTGGTGTCGCTCCCTGATGATGCACCGCCGTTTCAGCCGCCATCGCATCTTCACCATCTGGCACTGGAAGTGAGCCCGGCAGACTTCGATACATTCAAGGCTCATTTCGAAGCCGAAGGGCTAGAGGTCCGAGACGGCAAGCATCCAGTGATTCCGTCTCGAACCCTGTATATCGATGATCCGGACGGCAACGAAGTCGAATTGATCTGCCGGGAAAAGTTCTAGTTTCGGTCCTTCCAGTCAGCATATTCGGCGAGGGTCTTCTCATCCGGTGGATACACACCGAGAATCGAGTGACCCTCCCGAATCTTGCCGATGATGAATTCCTCTCGACGCTCCTGCTCGGCGGCTTCCTGGGCCACCTGGTCAGCCATGTCAGTTGGGATCACGATCACACCTTCGCCGTCTCCGACGATCACGTCCCCCGGAATTACCGTGACACCAGCGCACACGATCGTTCCATTAATCTCGATCGGGTGATGCACTGCGGATGACAGGTTGGGGTTCTGAGCCTTGCTATAGGTTGGCAAGTCGATCTCGCTGAATCCGGGCGTGTCCCGGAACGCCCCATCGCTGACGATACCGGCGGCTCCGCGTTTCCAGATCCGGGTGGCCAGAATATCACCCAGCGTCCCGGCTTTGGTGTTGCCTCTGGCTTCGATGACCAGGACTTCACCCGGACCGACGCTCTCCACCGCGATCCGTTGTTTGTTTGTTGTATTGTCGAACTCGCCGGTTGGATCGAGATCCGGCCGCGTTGGCACGAATCTCAGCGTGAATGCACGACCGACCATTCGCTTTTCGGGGTGAAGCGGGAGGAGCCCCTCCAGATACATGCCGTTGTATCCATGTTTTCGCAGCACTGAGCTGATAGTCGCGGTGCTCGCCTGGTTCAATAGCTGTCTGGTTGCGTCTGAGATCGTCGCTCTCTGATCGTTGTCGGACACGGTGTAACTCCAATGCGGGTGGAAATCGGATAGTCGATGTTCTCTGGTAGCATGGTGCGGATCGCTCTGTCAACGCGAATCACCTGAATTGAACGGTTCTCCCCGTGTCTGGGCATGCTAGCCAGGCATTTGGGAGCCGGTCTGGGCTTGTAGCGACTGAGGAAGGCAACATCATGAAACAGCTTCGGATTGCGGTAATCGCCGGTGATGGGATCGGCAAAGAGGTGATCCCGATCGGCAAGCACGTGGTAGACGTCGCCTGCGAGCATGAGTGTGAGATCGAATGGGTCGATCTGCCCTGGAGTTCGGACTACTATCGTGAGCACGGACGGATGATGCCAGAGGACGGTCTGGTCCAACTCCGATCGTTCGATTCGATCTACCTGGGCGCGGTTGGGGATCCGCCTGATGTCCCTGATCACATCACGCTATGGGGTCTGCTCTTGCCGATCCGGAAGCAGTTCGATCTTCATGTCAACGTCCGACCAGTCAGGTTGATGCCCGGCATCAAGGGGCCACTGCGAGATCGTGGCCCGGAAGACATCGACATGCTGTTCGTGCGTGAGAACACCGAAGGCGAGTATGCCGGCGCTGGTGGGCGAGTTCATCAGGGAACGGAACACGAAGTTGCCTTGCAGACGTCAGTCTTCTCCCGGTTCAACGTCGAGCGAGTTGTTCGATACGCATTCGATATAGCCCAGCGCCGTCGGAAACATCTCACGAGCATCACCAAATCGAACGCGATGCAGTACGGAATGCCATTCTGGGATGACGTGGTCAATGATGTGGCGCGAGAGTTCCCGGATGTCGAGGTTTCGCACGTTCTGGTCG
>SLFF01000241.1 GCA_007124395.1 Thermomicrobiaceae bacterium
CCAGGAGATCAGCCCAGGAGAGCTTCTGCCCGTACTTCTGCTTAATTGGCCAGAGCAATCGTCGGGCCTTGTCGAGGTGGGCATTATCCGGCCAGCTGCTGAGTGGTGCAAAGCGCTGGGCGCCGGTTCCGCCACCGCCGCGGCCATCGATAACGCGATAGGTGCCGGCGGCGTGCCATGACATCCGGATGAAGAGCGGGCCATAGTGCCCATAATCGGCCGGCCACCACTCCTGGGAGTCTGTCATCAAATTGATCAGGTCCTGCCGGAGCGCCTCGACGTCGAGCTTCTTGAATTCTTCGGAATAGTCGAAGTCCTCGCCAAGTGGGTTGGACAGCGACGAATGCTGGTGGAGAACCGCGACATCTACCTGATGCGGCCACCAGTCCTTGATGGTTCGGGGCGCTGGATCCTCTGGAGTTGGGGCGGGGATTACCGGGTTTTCGCTTTCACTGTTGCTCGCCGTCTTGTTGTTCTCATCAGACACGCTGATTGAGCTCCTCTCTGTCTATTGAAGAAATGATGTCCGTGTCCGTTTGCGCTCGAAAATGGAGCGTGATTCGATGGCGATTGCCAATCATGGGGTCTCGAATCTTCATCGTGCGCACATGGATCGCAAATGAACCTGCAGAAGCCCCGAGCGACGCTGTCGCGGACGCACGATCGGGCAGAAACCGGCACTAGCTTAGGCCGGACCTCATCTACTGTCAATTGTAATCTACACGGACGGTGTGGTGTGTGGGGGAGGGGGGAGTACGAGATTTGCACGCAATCGATGACCAGGCACCTTTGCTGTTTCCAAGGTGCCTGATCCTGCTCGAGAAAAAAACGCCAACACATTAGCCAGGTGTGTGCTTGCAATTCAGTCAGCTGCAATCTCAACAGATGCCCGCTCGATTGCTCTCGCAAACCCGGGCAGTCCGTGTTCGATCATCTCGTCGTTGGCAGTGAGACAGATTCGGAAATAGCCGGGCGTCTCGAACAACACCCCGGGCAATACCGCGACGTTCTCTTCTATCAGCATGTCGGTGAATGCCTGATCGTCTGGGATCGGCGACTTGGGAAAGAGGTAGAACGCGCCTTCCGGTCGATGGACCTCGTAGCCCATCTCACGAAGGGCATCCACGACATGGTCCCGTTTACGCTGCAGATGGTCGATGTCGATAGTCATTGCTTCCAGGTCCCCGATCGCATGCTGGAGCAGTGCGTTGGGGAAGAGAAAGCCACTGCCGAACTGGACCGCAGAGATGGCCTCTCGCAGTTCTCGTCGTTCGTCCAGCGGCATTGTCGGCGGCATCGCGACGTAACCCATCCGCTGACCTGGGGCGAGCAACGTTTTCCCATAGCTGTAGCACATGAATGAGTACGGATAGAATTCCAGCGGGCTGTGGTACTCGACCCCATCGAAGACGATCCGGTTGTAGGGTTCGTCGGTGACCAGGTAGATACGACGGCCGATTCGCCGGGACGCGTTCTCCAGAATCTCGGCTAGCCGTCCAAGTGTCTCGGGCGGCACGACCTTGCCTGTCGGGTTGTGTGGCGTGTTTACGATCACAACTCTGGTGCGCTCGGTAATGGCCTGCTCGATCGCCGCGAGATCCAGGTCAAACGTATCCAGATCGATGGTGACTTTCACAGGCGAAACCCCAGCTTCGCTGCAGAGCGGTTCATAGGAGAACCAGGGCGGCAGGCTGTAGATCACTTCGTCTCCAGAATCAGCTACCACCTTCAGCGCCGTCGTGATGGCGGCAAATCCGCCGGTCGTCATTGCGATGTCGTCAGGCTCGAACGGCATCCCAAACAGTCGCTGGAGAGATTTCGCCACAACTGCTTGCGCGTTGGGTTCGCTGTTCTTGTAGCCGAACCAGTCCTTGTTCCGGGGGACACTCCAGGTCTTTAGAGCGTCGACAATTCCCTGCAGGGGCATCTCGTGGGGGTTGCCGAACGTAAAATCGGCGATGTCGCTGCTTTCCAGCACATTCTTCCGGTAGGTATTGACGAAGTAGTCCATCACCAATTGGAACGAACCGGAGTCCATAATCGACTGGGCTCTTTGAGAAACGAGGTCATTGCGCATGCGGGGCCCCTCTCAAACTGGTTATGGGTTGAATCGATATGGTGCAGTCTAAGAGGAGGATGTGTCTCAGACATCCGTGGAAATACCCAATTTTCGCTCCACTAATCACCCTGGCTGGTCCTGACTGGCAGCAGGATGTGGCCTGCTGTCAGTCGCGGGGCGAAGAGCAATCAGTACCGAGGAGACTGCCAGAAGTGCGATCACGGCGAGTCCCGCGCCGAGCGCCGTATATCCACCGAGTGCCAGCAAAACCCCACCACTGGCCGCGCCGAGCGCTGAGCCCATCCCCCAGGTAAACTGACGCAGCATCATAACCGTCCCGGGCGCGCCAGTCGCTGTTTCGGATATCAGGATCGTAATGGCCGGAAGTCCGATTCCACCGGCACCTGACATGAGCGCGACGGCTATTGCGACTGCTGCCATGTTTGTGGAGACACTGTATATGAACATCACTGCCATCCCCAGTATGAACCCGGTCGGAATCATCACGGATTGTAGTGACCAGACCTCACCAAGCCGGACCGCGGCACGGGTTCCCAGGAAGAAGCAGGCACCGCCCAACATGTACAGGTAGCCGACTGTGCTTAGCGTGACGCCCATCTCCTGTATCAGATAGACGCCGATGTACGTCAAGGTACCTACCCAGACCAGCGACCACAGGAGATTGCCGATCTGCAGCCCGGTCATCCGTGTGTCCTTCAGAATCTCCCGATAGGTTCCGAAGATCCCCGAGAGCTGGAATTGCTCGTC
>SLFF01000237.1 GCA_007124395.1 Thermomicrobiaceae bacterium
GCATCAATGCCCGCACGGTATCCGCCGTCGCCGAAATCGGCTGCACCTCAGCAAACGCCTGCAACCAGGACGGCATCGTCTCTACTGGCACGAAGACCGAACTGGCGAACACCAGCGGGAAGACCCAGATGAACCCGGCCACCCCGGCGATCTCCGGATTTCTGGTCAGGAGACCGATAAACGCGGCGATCCACGAAAACGCGTAGCCAAACAACACCACCAGCGCCACCGCAGCCAGTGCCTTCAACAATCCATCCTGATAGCGGAACCCGATCGCCGTTCCAACACCGAGCATCAGAAAGACGACGAACGTGTTGCGGATCGAATCAGCCAGGGTCCGTCCGGCCATCACCGCGCCGCGGGTCATCGGCAGCGATCGGTAGCGGTCGATCATCCCTTTGTTGAGATCATCGGCCAGACCAACCGACGTCTGGGATGAGCCAAACACAACTGACTGAATCAAAATCCCTGGAATCAGGAAATTGATGTAATCGACACCCGGCGTATCGATCGCTCCGCCGAAGACGAAGGCGAACAACAGCACGAACATCACCGGCTGGATCGTTGAAAATACGAGCAGTTGCGGCAACCGGATGTACTTCATCAGGTTGCGTTTGGTCATCACAATCGTGTCGGAGATTACCCAGCTCACACGCCAGGTCGAGGTCAGGTCCGGTTGACGATCCCGGGGCTGGGAGATTGGTCGCTTCAGTGCCTGATCGCTCATCAGTCTGCCGCTCCTGCTGTCTGGTTCTGTGAAGAACCGGTCGAATCGCCGTTGTCGTCGAACGCGTCGGCTGGCTGGCCTGTAAGCGTCATGAAGACGTCATCCAGAGATGGCTTCCGGATACGCAGATCGTCCGGTTTGATGCCGTGTGTATCCAGAAGCCGGACCGTGGCCATCAGGTCGCTCACCGCGTCCCCGGTTGGGAGTTTCAAAGTCAGTTCCGATTCGTCGACCTGAGGATCGGCCGCGCCAACCCGATCCAGAACGCCCGCCGCCCGGTGAAGCTGGTCACTCTGATGGAACTGCAACTGGATCACGTCTCCACCGATCTGCGCCTTGAGCTGCGTTGACGTGCCCTCAGCAATGATCCGGCCGTGATCGATCACCACGATCCGATCAGCAAGCTCATCAGCCTCTTCCAGATACTGCGTCGTCAGCAGAACCGTCACGCCGCTGTCTACCAACTCCCGGATATGCTCCCAGAGCCCCATTCGTGTGCGGGGATCCAGCCCGGTGGTCGGCTCATCGAGGAGCAGAATCGGTGCATCACTGACGATACTGGCCGCCAGATCGAGCCGCCGCCGCATGCCGCCAGAGTAAGTCTTGGCGGTTCGATCTCCGGCGTCACTCAGGTCAAAGCGTTCCAGCAACTCATGCGCCCGATCCCGGGCATCCCGGCGGCTGAGCCGGTAGAGTCGACCAACCATTTCCAGATTCTCGAACCCGGTCAGGTTCTCATCGACAGCCGGATACTGCCCGGCCAGCCCGAACGACATCCGTGCCCGCTGTGGATCACGTACCACGTCGATTCCGTTGATCCACGCCTGACCGCTGTCCGGCTGCAGCAAAGTCGTCACCACGCGGACGAGGGTTGTCTTCCCGGCCCCGTTCGGACCCAGCAGTCCGAGCACTTTCCCGGTCGGAGCCGTCATCGATACGCCGTCCAGGGCAACCAGGTCGCCAAATGTCTTCCGGAGGTCTTCGACGCGGATTGCCGCGTCTGCATGCGAAGTCATGATGGTAGCTGTGCTCTCTTCCTGTGAGGATCAGTTGTTGGCGATTGTGGCAGTTCGGCGCCGCTCGCTGAGGAGATTGTGAAGCTGGCGAGCTGTCTGCTCCATCGGTTCAGTGCTGTGGAACGCTCGACTGAGGAGGATCCCGCCCTCGAGAGAGGCAACTATCGTCGTGCTCAGGTCACGAGCATCGCTCTCAGTGAACCCACCCTGTATCAGCTTTTTAACCAGTTCAGCCTGTACACCGTGATATGCCGATCGACAGGCGGCGTTGATGCGTTCATTGGTGGTGGCCGTTTCCAGTGACACAATCGTCAGCGGCCCACCATGCCGGTACTCTGTCTCGTCCAGTTTGGTCGCAATTATCTGGAGCAGACTAACAATGCCCTCAACCACATCATCCCGCGTCGCACAGGCCGCGCGCACACCCTCGATCATGCCCTCGCCGATGGCGTCGATCGCCTCCAGCGCCAGACCTTCCTTGCCTTCCGGGAAGTAGTGGTAGAAGGAGCCCTTCGGCACGCCACTCTCGGAGATGATCTGGTTGATTCCCGTGGCGTGATAGCCCTGTGACTCGAACAGACCCCAGGCCGCGTAGAGAATTTCGTCTCGTTTGGTTCGGACTTTCTTTTTCATACTATCTCCTGGCCACAAATTATATAGACCGGTCTAGTGTTCGGCAAGGTCCGGAACAGCAAAAACGGGAGAGCAGTGTTTGCCCTCCCGTTTCGTTCGCTTGATCAGTTTTCAGGAACTATTCGTCGCCTACCTCTTCCAGCTCGGCATCGATCTCGGCAGCAAGTTCTTCGTATCCACCTTCACCCCACTCCACGATCCGGCCGTTGATCTGAAACTGTGGCGTGCTGGCGATTCCGGTATCCTGTGCCTCTTCGGTGCTGTCTTCGATCTGATCCCGATAGGTCTCATCGTCCATGCACGACTCGAAGGCTTCGACATCCAGGCCAAGCTCTTCGGCCATCTGGATCAACCGGCTGTCGGAATATCCCCCGGAGTTCACCGGTGGCGTGTGCTGGTTCTGATACAGCGTCTCGTTGTAATCCCAGTAGGCGTCTGGATCCTGTTCGGC
>SLFF01000297.1 GCA_007124395.1 Thermomicrobiaceae bacterium
CCGACGTCTTGCAATCTCTCATGCAATGGGCCGAGGACGATGACAACATCCGGCTGATCATCCTCAACGGCTCACGTGGGGATTCGACCCGCACTCCGGACGAGCTCTCGGACTATGATGTTTCTGTAATCATGCGTGATCCGGAGCAGGCGCTCGACGACTACTGGATTGCACGCTTCGGCGAAGTGATGGTCCGGTGGCCCCGGACTCCGGGCGACACTGGCCTGCCCGGATGGATCACTCAGCTGGTGCTCTTCAGAAGCGGGCTTCGCATCGACTTTCAGTTCGGCTCGACAGGTATTCGCTCGATCGAGTGCGCTGGAGCATTCCAATGCGTGCTGATCGACCGGGATCGCCTCTCTGAACGGATTAGACGTCACCCGATCCCGGGTACGCAGATCGAGCCGCCCACGGAGCAAGAGTTCATCGACCGGATCAACGCGTTCTGGTGGGACGTTCCCTACGTCGCCAAGGCGCTTCGTCGAGATGAGATCGACTACGTCCGATACAAGATGGACGCCAATCTCCGGTTCGAGAAGGTACATACGCTGATCCGCTGGAAGGTCGGCGTCGACCACGGCGCAGCCACCGACGTCGGTATTTTCGGTCGCTGGTTCCCGCGATACCTGCCAGAATCGACCTGGAACCATTATCTCACCACCTTTAGCGGTGCCGACTCCGAAGACCAGTGGCAGGCGATGTTCGCAATGTGCGTGTTAGTGCGAGAACTCGGGGGAGAGATCGCCGGCCACTACGGGTTCGCCTACCCGAGCGAGACCGATAAGCATGTGACGGCGTATCTCGAAACACTCCACGCTGGCCGCTAAGTGAGGCAAAACACGAAAACGCGCGGGGCAATGCCCCGCGCGTGCCGTCGTTGCCTGGCTGAATTGTGTCACTACACCTGACCGCGCCAGCCTCCGGTCTCTTCGCCACGTGACTCGACCAGCTCCTTGAAGCGTTCGAGATCACCTTCGACACGGCGAGTCATGAAACCGAGCTTATCGCCAACAGACTCTACGATGCCCTCGGGTTCGTAGTCCATCTGCACCATAACTCGGGCCTTTTTCTCGTCAATGTAATGGAAGGTCACCACGCCAGCGTTAATGGCGCCGGTCTTGTTGCGCCATGCGACGCGCTTGTCCGGAATCTGCTCGGTTACTTCAGCTTCCCAGCTCTCGTCCTGGCCGGCAATATTCGCGTGCCAGACCAGTCGAGTATCGTCTACCTGATGAACCTCACGAACACCGTCCATGAACTTCGGAAACTCCTCGAACTGTGTCCACTGGTTGTAGACCGTACTCACCGGAGCATTGACTTCAATGGATTTCTCAACGGTAGGCATTGTTCCTCCTGTATGTTGCTAACTGCATCGCACATTGCGTTTACCTGACTCCGACGAATGCATGCACTATGCCACGGGATTGTTACTCATTTGTTGATGATCGCTGATCCGGATCACTCGCTTCGCATTTGCGTGTCGCTTTTCCTCGTCCCGGCGGCGAAATGTGTACGATTCAGAGAGTAGCCGGACTTTCTCCCTCATCATCGCGGAGTCGTGTACATGCCCATCTCAGACAATCTGCTTTCGAGCGGACCATACCTGCTGGAAACCACACCACTTCTGGCGGCAGGTGGTCCATTTGGTGCCCCGAACGTGATCGCGGTTCTTGCCTCTGTGGCGATCGCCATTTTCGCCTGGCAAGCATGGTCGACACGTCCTCGATTCACTGATCACGAGGAGTCAAGAACGACACAGCCACCGGCGGATCTTCACCCGGCCCTGGCCGGAGCACTCGCCTCTGGCAGAGTCAGTGACAACCAGATCGAAGCCACAGTACTGGAGATGGTTCGCCAGCGTTCGATCGAGATCGAACCGGACCAGAAGCAGAAGGACAAGGTGCAGATCCGGATTCTCGATGCGGACCAGCCCAGCAACGAGATCGAGCGAGAATTGATGACGCTGCTGACGGATCGGGCCGAAAACGGGGTCGTGTCGTATCGAGTCCTGAGCCGGCTCCGGAACGAATGGGGTAACGTTCGCAGCCTGCTCCGAAACCAGTTGATCGAGAACCAGTGGCTCAAACCATCGGAGATCCAGACCCGTTTGCCATTCGTCCTGCCGGGATCGATCGGCCTTTTGACCGCGGCTATGATGGTTCCCGCGGCTATCTCGACCGGAAGTGGCTGGCCGCTCCTCGGCGGGCTACTCGTTGGGACGGTCGGGAGCATCACGCTGATCATGGGCAACATCGTTCCGCACACGACAGACGAAGGCGAGCGCGCGGCGCTCCCGTGGCGTGGCTATCGCACCGGATTGATCATCGCCCGCGATCAGGGTCACGGAACGATCGATCTTGATCAGGCGTTTCCGTATATTGTGGCAATGGGGATGGCGCCGGGATTCGACCGCTACCTCCGACGAGCCGGGCAATCTGGCTACGTACCAGACTGGATCGGCCCGCGACCGCTGGTGCTGGAGTGGTCCGAAGGCTGGCACACCTACTGGATAGCCCTGCACACGGCACTGGCACCCACCGATCCCACCAACACACCACCTCCACCAGGTGCAAACTGGCGAAAGAGCCTCACAGGCGGGCGATTCTAGCCCGCTTCGACCGTACCGATGCCGCTGGAATCCTGACCGGAAAGACAGTCCATTGAGGCAATAGCTTCAGTAGACTGACAGGCGAAGAATCGAATTGTCTTCTGAAGAGGAATGACGGTGAATCTTATGCGGCGCCGAACTGCTCGATTCTGTCAGATCCTGCTACTGCTCCTCATCGCCACAACTCTCGCGATGCCTCTTTCGACAATGGCCGC
>SLFF01000359.1 GCA_007124395.1 Thermomicrobiaceae bacterium
TATTGATTCAATGACGTCGGTGGCGCTTTCGCGCAGGCAGTTCGTGCGTCGTGCGGCCGCTCTGGGCCTCGCCACGCCGGCAATTGCTGGTCTGCTGGCTGCCTGTGAAGATGATGATACGACTGATGATGCGGCTGCTGATGACACGGTAGACGTCGCTGACACCGATGCAGAAACTGATGATTCCGTCGAGGAAACAGACGACTCAGACGATGTCGCTGATGACGCCGACGAAGGTGAAGCCCAGCGTGGTGGTACGCTGCGGGTCGGATTCTCGGGTTCGGCTGACAACTTCGATCCCCATCACCAGGTGCAGCTCGATTCGATCTGGATCAATAGCATGATGTACAGCCGTCTGATCCGGATCGACAACGAGATGGAACTGCAGCCAGACGTTGCCCACGAGTGGGAAGTCAGCGATGACGGCATGGAGTGGACGTTCCATCTGCGTGACGATGTGGTGTTCCACAACGGGCGCGAGTGCACCGCTGAAGACTGGGTCTACTCGATCAATCGTCTGAAGGACCCGGACGATGTGACTCCGTTTGTTCAGGACATCGACATGATCGAAGAGCCGGAGGCTGTCAGCGATACCGAGCTGGTGATCCATCTCAACTCCGTCTATGCCGACCTTCCAATCCTCACCGGTATGTACTGGTTCCGCGTTATCCCTGAGGAAGACGTCGATTCTTTGAACACCGATCCTGTGGGGACTGGTCCATACCAGCTGCAGAGCCACAGCCCGGATGAGCGCACGGTACTCGTTCGTTTCGAGGACTACTACAACTCCGAAGAAGAGGGTTTCCTCGAGGAGATTCACTACATCAAGATCGAGGAAGAGACCTCTCGGCTTACCGGGCTTACCGGCGATACCATCGATTTCGTCAACGAGATCTCTCCGGCGTCGCTGCCGATGGTGCAGGACGTACCAAACATGGTCATCGAAGAGATCGTGACCGGAAGTTATCAGCCATTGGTCATGGACGTCACGGAAGAGCCGTTCGACGATCTCTCGGTTCGCCAGGCGCTCAAGCTGGTGCTGGATCGAACCGAGTATCTCCAGGCTGCGCTCCAGGGTGTCGGCACCGAGGGAAATGATCAGCCGATCCCACCAGTAGACCCGATGTATGCGGATATTCCGATTCCGGAGCAGGATTTCGACCGCGCCCGGGAGCTCCTGGCTGAAGCTGGCTATGAAGACGACCTCGAGATCGAGCTGCACTACACGTCCGGCCGTGTCGGTCTGCAGGAGTCAGCACTGACGTTCCAGCAGATGGCAGAGGGCGCCGGGGTGACCGTTGAACTGGTCAACCACCCGAATGACTCTTACTGGTCCGATATCTGGCTGAATCGACCATTCTATTTGAGTAACTGGACGCCTCGACCTATGGCCGACCAGGCATTCTCGGTGGTCTACCTTACCGGGGCGCCCTGGAATGAAACGAACTGGTCCAACGAAGAATTCGATGACATCATCCGTGAAGCGCGGTCTGTTATCGATGAGGATGAGCGTGCCGAACTCTACGCTCGCGCTCAGGAAATCGTCGCTGAAGAGGGCGGTTCGATCATTCCTTACTTCATGTCCGTTACCGGTGGCTGGAACGATCATGTTCACGGCTACACGATGCACCCGCTTCGCTGGGTCGAGTTCCACCGGGTCTGGGTCGATAACGGAGCATAAGTCGCTGTTCTGGCCGGGGCATCTATGCCCCGGCTGTTCTTTCCAGTAATTCGGCGCGAAATGATCGCGCTGGATCTACTGGGGTTGGGGAGGTGCTGTGCTTCAGTTCATCATCCGTCGCCTGCTGTTCATGATGCTCACACTGTTCATCGTCTCGATCGTTATCTTTGCGGTCACCGATGTACTGCCGGGCGACGCTGCCCAGAGCATTCTGGGAATGGATGCCACTGAGGAGAGCCTGGAGGCACTGCGCCAGCGACTTGGGCTGGACCAGCCAGTTCATATTCGCTATGCAGACTGGTTGATCGGCGCTGTTCAGGGTGACCTCGGCACATCGCTACGAATGAACGTCGCGGTCGGGCCGCTCATCATGGAGCGACTCGGGAACTCACTGGCTCTCGCCGGGCTGGCGTTGCTGATCTCCGTGCCGCTGGCGATCACGCTCGGCGTCATCGCTGGACTTCGCCAGGGTAAGCCGGAAGATCATGCGATCACGGTTGGGACCCTGACAGGGGTCTCTATGCCGGAGTTCGTTGTCGGTGTGATTCTGATTCTTCTATTCTCATCGACGTTCTCGATCCTGCCGTCATCCAGCATTATGGAGCCGGAGGAGAATCCGCTGAATAATCCGGCGATTCTGGTGCTTCCGGCAATCACGTTGCTTGCTGTGACGCTGGCGCATACGACACGTATGACCCGGGCCAGCATGATCAGCGTGATGAAGTCCGACTACGTTCGCACGGCATTCCTCAAGGGACTGCCCTGGCGGCGTGTCGTTGTCCGCCACGCGCTGCCGAACGCACTGCTGCCGACGATTACGATTGTGGCGATCAACATCGGCTGGATGATCGGCGGGTTGATTGTCGTCGAGACGGTATTCCAGTACCCGGGTATCGGGCTGTTGATCATCAACGCGATTTCCAATCGTGATGTGCCGTTGATGCAGGGTGTTGCCTTGCTGGTTACGTTCATATACGCGTTCTCGAATCTGATCGCGGACATTCTCTATGCCGTGGTAAATCCACGAATCCGGTACTAGGCGATGACAGGCTCGGTTACTTCCATTCGACGCATCGGGTGTTCGTCGCTGACTCGGAGGTTCGATGACGATCTATAGTACAGATTCGCCAGGTGA
>SLFF01000223.1 GCA_007124395.1 Thermomicrobiaceae bacterium
GAATCAGCACCGAGCAACCGGCATCAACGGATTTTGCAGCCGCCTGACAGAGTTCATCGAGGGCGGCATTCAGCCCACCGGGACCGTGATCGACGGGAAAGACGATCGGGAGAGTACAGGCCCGGAAATCATCCAGCGTGTTCTCTTTGAGCCGGGCAAGCTGGTCGTTGGTCAGCACCGGGCCGGAGATCTCGATCTGCCGGGCACTCTCCGGCGACGGGTGCAGGAGATTCCCACGCGGCCCGATCAACAGTTTCAGTGAAGTCACCAGTTCCTCGCGAATCGCATCGAGCGGCGGGTTGGTGACCTGAGCAAAGTGCTGCTTGAAGTAGTGGAAGAGTAGCTGCGGCCGTTCGGAGAGCACCGCAAGGGGCGTGTCCATGCCCATCGAACCGATCGGTTCCTCGCCGTTGCTGGCCATTGGGACCATCAGCACGGTCTTCTCTTCTTCGGTGTAGCCAAACGCGCGCTGGCGATCCACCAGGTCGGAGAAGTCGGTGCCGGGAACATTCTTGGAAGCCGGGAGTTCCTCGAGAGAAAGACGATGGGTGCTGAGCCATTCGCCATACGGCTTCTGGCTGGCCACAGACTGCTTGATCTCGGTGTCGGCAATGATTCCGCCCCGCTGCGTATCGACCAGCAACATCCGGCCCGGTTCGAGTCGACCCTTGTTCCGGATCTGGCTCGGCGGCACATCGAGAACGCCAACTTCCGAGGCAAAGATCACCCGGCCATCGGTCGTCTCCCAGAATCGGGCGGGCCGGAGACCGTTGCGATCGAGCACGGCCCCGATCTGGCGGCCATCGGTGAAGACAACCGCCGCAGGACCATCCCACGGCTCCATCAGAGACGAATTGAAATCATAGAACTGTCGCTTGACTGGATCGATCTCTGCGTTCTGCCACGGCTCCGGCACCAGCATCATGACCGATTCGGCCAGCGAACGGCCGGACATCAGCAACAGCTCCAGCGCATTGTCCAGAGCTCCGGAGTCACTGATCCCATCACGGATCACCGGGTGAATTTCCCCGATCGCTTCAGGGCCAAGGCCAGGCAGATCGAAAATCGTGGAGGCAAACAACGATTCGCGGGCACGCATCCAGTTCACGTTGCCGCGCAGGGTATTGATCTCGCCGTTATGGGCAATGTATCGATAGGGGTGGGCCAGCGGCCAACTCGGGAACGTATTGGTGCTGAATCGCTGATGAACCAGCGCCAGCGCGCTCTCGCAGGCCGGATCGTTCAGTTCCGGATAGTAGAGGTCGATCTGCTCTGCCGCCAGCATCCCCTTGTAGACGATCGTCTGGCTGGAGAGACTGGCGATGTAGAAGTCGTCGGCCCCGTCTAGCCCGGACTCACGGATCACGCGCTCGAATCGGCGGCGCAGGATAAACAGCGCTCGCTCGAAATCGAGTTCGCTCTCCAGTAACGGGTTCCGCTTGAGAAATACCTGATTGATGAGCGGCTCTACCGCGCGTGAGGTCAGGCCGACCGAGTCACTGCGCTGAACCACGATACGCCAGCCGAGTACCGGAAGATCCGCCGCAGCGGCGGTCTCATCGATCAGCGCTCGAATCTGGTCAGCGGCGACTGGATCTCTGGGCAGAAAAACCATGCCGACGCCATATTCGCCTGCTTCTGGAAGCTCGATCGCCTCGTCCGCGCATACGCGCTGGAAGAATCGATCCGGGATCTGCAGAAGCAGCCCGGCCCCATCGCCGGTATCCGGATCACTCCCGAACGCGCCACGGTGCTGAAGGTTCTTCAGCGCCGTGATTGCATCGGTGACGATCGTATGTGACTTGCTGCCGTCTACGTTGACGACAAACGCGATTCCGCAGGCATCGTGCTCGAATTGCGGATCGTACAGCCCTTCGGGTTGCTGTGCAAGCATCATTGCTTCGTCGCCCTGACCATTCAGAGACGGATGCACCCGTTCCATGTCTGTCCGTTCCTTTGCCACCGGCAGGCGTCTGTGGCTGCCGGATTTGCGTTTCCCTGGACGTCGTTTCAGTTGTCAAGTCAGCCAAACGTGTAAACGAACCATGCCCTTCGAAGGCCTCTTCGTTCCGGTTCTCCAGCTCCGTTGCTAAAAACCGTCCGTGTTAACCACAAAAGCAGAGGTTCAAAACCTCTGCCAACGATCGGATCAGTGAATGTGTGCCGTCTACGCCACTACACCTCCACACCCGCCGTTGGGTGAGTAGTCCTGGGGTTTCCAGTTGAAGTTGACGCGGTAATCACTGATTCAGTTCCGATTCCGCCGACTCATCGGCATATCGTCTGTCGAATGACATGTTCTACAGTAGCATCCAATTCCTGATCCGTCAAGTGATCCAAATCACAATCTCTGTGTCTGCGAATCCGATTCAACCTCGAAATCGACGGCCAGATGGGCAATCGGACACTCGTAGCACCGCATCGGCGTGCATCCATTCCGGTTGAGATGAATCAGTCCCTGCTCCGCTCGAGCCGACCCCGGAGACAGTGAATGCTCTCCGCAGATCTGGTCCCGGGTCTTGCGGGTTACGGCATTGCCACTCCCGGCCGGCAGCGTCTCCCATATCTCCGCGGCCTGCTCCAGCAGCGCCGACTGTCTCGCCTCCTGACCATAGGCAATCGCAAAGGGAAGCAGTACGTTGACAATCAGCTCGTGAGCGTGGGTTCGACCCAGCCACGGATTCTCATCGGCGATCCACCGCAAGAGTGCCCGCCTGGGGGCTTTATCGGTAAGGCACTGGACCAGCTGCTGCACGATCTCCCCGCCATGGGCGGAGACGATCACCGCCCCAGCCAGTAGTCGCCGAACCGGATGC
>SLFF01000037.1 GCA_007124395.1 Thermomicrobiaceae bacterium
CCCGTGAGCATCTCATAGAGGATGACGCCTGCCGCATAGATGTCTGACGCAGGTGTCACCGGCAAGCCCTGTGCCTGCTCGGGTGCCATGTACGCCGCGGATCCTGCCGTTGTCCCGTCTGCGGGTCCATCAGGCTCGGTCAGCACCTGTGCAATGCCGAAGTCGGTCAGCTTGATGGTGCCGAACTCATTGACCATGATGTTCTGTGGTTTGATGTCGCGATGGATGATGCCTTGAGCGTGAATCGCCGACAGACCATCGAGGAGCTCTGCTGTAACGTCGAGTGCTCGTTCCGGAGTAATGCGGCGGGACGAAACGATTTCCTGCTTCAGGGAATCGCCATTGACCCACTCCATAATCAGGAACGGGCTGCCATTTTCTTCGCCGGCATCATAGATTGCCACGATGTTTGGATGACTGACCGCAGCCGCGATGCGGGCTTCGCGCAAGAACTCCTGGGTGCTTTCTTCGGGGTCTGTACCAGTGGTATGCAGAAGCTTGACCGCAACGTAGCGATCCAGTGCCCCATCGGTTCCCAGCCACGTTTCTGCGTATGAGCCTGCCGCAAGCTGTCGGATCAGACTGTAGCGGTTGGCGAGTGGATGCTGTCCAGGTGTCATATTGCCCCACGCAAACAGTTGAGAGTAGATCAGGTATCAAAAAGCGATTTAGAAGTTGTGAACCTGTCGATTCAAGCCCTTCACCTGCAAACGAAGAATGCATGAGTTGTGCCAGCATCTTCAGCGTACACGAGCACGTCCCGGATGGATAGAATTGAATCATCTGCCGGGCAAGTGTACGCCAATGATACACGAAATCGGGAGCTGTTAATTGCTGGAAGCCTCACTGGAACTGGATCACCGTCTGGAACTCGATCGTGTTGCGCAAACGATGCTGGCTCAACGGCCAGTGATTGCGTTTACCGGTGCGGGAATCTCCACCGAGTCCGGTATTCCGGACTTTCGCGGGCCGAGCGGTCTCTGGAAACGAACGGCACCGACCGGGTTTCGTGACTTTCTTCAGGATCCGGAAATACGAGCCCGCTACTGGGAGCGTCGCCGTGAGCGATACCCGGAGCTGGCCTCCAAGCATCCGAACATCGGTCACCAGTCGTTGAACGAGATGATTCAGGCGAACCTGCTAGATCTGGTGATTACCCAGAACATCGATGGCCTGCACCAGAAGTCAGGCGTGACCGATGACCGCATAATCGAGCTCCACGGGAACTCACACCAGATTCGCTGTCTGGACTGTCGAACGCTCTTCCCGGCGGACACCAACGAAATCCCCCTTGATGCGCCGGTCCCGGACTGCCCGCGATGTGGCGGCATCATCAAAGAGGCAACGATCTCGTTCGGGGAGCCGCTGATCGAAGAAGATCTGCGACGATCGCTTCGCCTGGCCGAGGAATCGGGCATGGTGATCGTGGTTGGCTCGTCGCTAACGGTCAATCCGGCGTCACGGGTTCCGCTGGTAGCGGCCCGACATGGTGCGACCCTGGCGATCATCAATAATGAAGAGACCCCGCTGGATCGTTATGCCGAGCACATCATCCGTGCGCCGGCCGGGGCGTCGCTCAGTTACCTGACGCGACAGGTCATGGCCGGATCCTGAAATCCTCGCGGGATCAGGGAACCGAGTGTTTAACAGAAACAGGGCCACATATGTGGCCCTGTTGATCGTCATATTGTCATGACGTGTGCGTGTCTGATTACCGGGCGTAGAACGCGATGATCTGGTCGACATCGACCGGAATCGTGAACTCTTCCGGGTTTGGCGCGCTGACCATACGGCCGGATGGGCCGTTGCCCTCGCGGGACAGCCAGGACGGAACCCGGTTGCCGGTTTCTTCCAGCGCTTCAATGACTGCCGGGATCTCGTGGGCCTTCGCACGCAGCTTGACGGTGTCGCCAGGCTTGACCCGATACGAGGGAATGGAAACTCGCTTATCGTTCACCAGCACATGGCCGTGATTGACGAGCTGGCGAGCCATCGGGCTGGTCGGCGTGAAGCCGAGCCGATAGACGACGTTGTCGAGCCGGGACTCGAGCAGCTTCAGCAGCGCTTCACCGGTTGGATCGGTCGACTTCTGGGCATCGGCGAAGGTGTTACGGAACTGCTTCTCGAGCATGCCGAAAAATCGCTTCAGCTTCTGCTTCTCGCGAAGCTGTCGGCCATACTCACTGATCCGGCGCTGCGGCATGCGGCGGCGACCACCCGGCTGCACGTTCAGGCGACGTTCCAGTGATCGGGATCGGGTCCCGGTCAGGTTGACGCCTTCACGCCTCGAAAGTTTGTGTTTGGAACCTGTATAGCGTGCCATGCTCCTCCTTGGGGCCTGCTGAATCGTTGAATTCTGGTTAGTGATCCGAGTTCTACCTGAAAAACCCCGCCGGTCGGCGGGCATGCAGCCGCGCATGATCAATCTCGATCGCGCTCATTATTCCATAAATAGTGGATTCGGCCAACACATACGGAGGAGAAGGGGACTGATTATGAGTGGGTGGGCCATCTCCGGCCCACCCACTGTCGTTTTTGTGGGTCAGGCTTCTTCTTCCAGCCAGACATTCCAGAAGGGAATACCCCGCTGAAGCTGTTCGGTGAATCCGCCTACCTGTCGTGACCAGACAGAGATGACACTGGAGTCACCCGTCTTGACCGCTGGCACTGTTTCATAAGCGCGAGCCTGCAACTGTTCCCAGATTTCCATTCGCGTGTCGAAATCTGGCTCGCTCATCAGCTCGTCGGCGAGTTCCAGTGCCTGCTCATCGCTCCACCAGCCAGCATATATGTTCATCTGGCCGATGAAC
>SLFF01000248.1 GCA_007124395.1 Thermomicrobiaceae bacterium
CAGAAACGTACTGCCGGTCGATCGGCAACGGAACACCGTAACTGGCGGCCGAGCCGAGCGGGCACTGATCGTTGATCTCCAGCGCCTGATCCAGTAGTTCCAGATCGTCGAGCAGCGCTTCCAGCCAGGCACCAGCCCAGGTCCCGACCGAGGAGAGCATCGCCCGCTGCATGTGGGTGTAGCCCGGCATCGGGGTGTACTGGTACTTCTGCGCGAAATCGTGCAGCGACTGGCAGGTATCGAGGATCGCGGTCTGGACCTTCGGCGCCATCTGCTTGAGATAGAGGCGAGTATCGACCACCACCTGATCGTTCCGGGAACGGGCGGTGTGGATCTTCTTGCCGGTATCGCCCAGCATCTGGGTCAGAATCGTCTCGATCTTGGTGTGGACGTCTTCATCGCCCGGTTCGACGCGAAACTCGCCAGATTCGGCCTGTTCTGCCAGCTTCACCAGTGCGCCGTGAAGTTCGGCGAACTCCTGCTGGTTGATCATGCCGATCTTCTTGAGGCCGGCCGCGTGGGCGATTGACCCGAGGATGTCGGGAATCAGCAGGTTGTTGTCGTAGACGACGTCATCGCCGACTTCGAACCGTTCGATCTCTTTGTTGATTTCAAAGCCTTTGTCCCAGAGTTTGGTGGACATACGGGCATCTCCGTTTTCTGAATTCGGCGTGATTTCGTGGTTGCCACCCAAGTGTCTCACGCCCCTCTCCCAGGATTGGGAGAGGGGATGGGGGTGAGGGCCAGAAGTGCCGGGGGCGATGGCCGTTACACGCGATCGGGGCGGCGCGTACGCCACCCCGATCGGGTCAGTTCAGTTCGCAGCCGGACACGCCGTTGTGTCTCATCGCGAACCAGCTCACCAGCGACATCGCCGGGCGCTGCACCCAGTTCTGGCTCGACTACTGGGCGTTCTTCATTGATTCGTCCCGCAGTGCCAGAACCTCGAACGGCAGGCCACGGATCGTTGCGGCCGGCCCGCAAAGCTGCTGGTTGAACCCGGTGCTGGCGATCGACCGGATCTCCGGCCGGAACAGCGAGGCTGCAGAGTCTCGCTTGAGAATGTCGATGTTGCCCTTGTACAGCTGGATCGTCCAGGTACCGCTGACGGTCTCCTGGGTACTGTCGACGAAGGCATCGAGATCGCTCTTCAGTGGCTGGTACCACTCGCCGTGATAGACGAGCGTGCCCCACTGATCGTCGACCATCGACTTGAACTTGCGCTGCTGCTTGGTCAGCGTGGCACTCTCGATGTCCTTGTGGACCTTCAGGATGATGTGAGCGCCCGGTGCCTCATAGATCTCACGGGACTTGAGGTCCATGATGCCGTCTTCGAAGATGTCGATCTTGCCGATGGCGTTGGCGCCACCGATTTCGTTGAGCTTGCTGATTAGTGCCGGCAGCTCCATTGCCTGTCCATCGAGCGCCACCGGCAGGCCCTTCTCAAAGGTAATGCTGACGGTGGTCGGGGTCTCGGCGGCCTTGGTCGGCGGCACGTACCACATCCAGACTTCGTCCGGAATCTCGGTTTCGAGGCCGATACCGCCACTGGCGATCGAGCGGCACCACAGGGTCTTGTCGTCACCACCGGCGATCAGCTCAGTAACCGGCACGCCGTAGTGCTCGCAGAGGGCCAGCTCTTCGTCACGGGTGAGATCGAAATCACGAACCGGGACCAGAATGTCGAGCTCGGGAGCGAAGATCTTGAACACGTTGTGCATCCGGTACTGGTCGTTGCCCTTACCGGAGGAGCCTTCCATCACCGCATCGCAGCCGAGTTCGGCTGCCTTCTCGGCAACCTTGGCGGCGATCAACTGGCGGGTCATCGAGGTCGAAACCGGATAGCCGCAGTAGTCCGAGTTTGCCTTGATGGCCTTGGTCAGCCACTCGGTAGTGAACTCGTCCTTGAAATCGAGCAGGTACGGATCGATACCGAGCTGCTTGGCCTTGTCGAAGCCGGACTGAATCTCTTCTTCGCCCTGGCCGACGTCGACCGTAATCGGCACGACTTCGTCAGCTCCGTATTTCTGTTTAGCCAGCACGATGCAGAGGGTGGAGTCGAGGCCACCGGAGAATGCGACGGCGACTTTCTTCTTTGGCTCGACGACGGTGTTTTCCAGCTTGCTGAGCGCGACCTGAAGGGTTTCGTTCGATACGACTGACATTCGTGGTCCTCCTGAGAAAATAAACGTTGGTTTTCGTAATAGACAGCAGATGAATCCGGTTTACAGGCGCAATGAGCGCGACATCCTCAAGGGATACCTGTGCAGCCCACGCGGGATAGGCCCGGCGAGGCTCAGCAATCCGGAGCGCAGGACAATACCGGGTGACAGAACTGAAATATCTGCTACCGGGCTGCCTGCATTATTTGTCTTGTCGAAAGACTTGGGCTGCTCGATCACCGAAAACCGCTCCGAACCAGAATGCGCCAATCAAGGGTAGGCGCGTACGACCACTGACAGGTATCAGCGTCGCCTGGTCCTCCTGTGGAAACGGGATTCGTTCATGTCGAACATCACTCCTGTGGTGCGGTCCCAATTGACCAGCAGCAAGGAGTGTAGCAGAGCCGATGTCTGGTCGTCAAATGCCGGGTGTAACCTTTATGTGCATACCGTGATTTCACTGGTACGGGTTCTGCGCTCGTAGAACCGTCCGGGGAAACATTCACGACGCGATTGACTCAGGCTTCCCCGGTCAGCATGGCCTGATTCTCTCCAAGTATCGGGCAGACAGGAGCATCAATCCCGGTGAAGACGATTCAGCGACTGATCGAGACAGGTACGACTATCATCCGTCACTACGGCGTGTTCATTGCTGCTGTGGCGCTGGTGAGTTTCGGGCTGTTTTTCCTGATCAGTGGCTGGGATGAGATTGTCGATGCCGTCGGGTTGATTGGCTCGATCAATCCGGCCTGGATACTGGCGCTGGCATTGCTGCAGGTGGTGACGCTTCTCATCGCGGGATGGACCTATCAGGTCATTCTCCGGAGACAGGGTCACGAAATTGGTCTGCTGCGATTGATCGAGATCCATCTGCAGCGTGTGGTGATCGGGGTCGTGACTCCAGTTGGCGGTCCGGCATCGATTTACGTGCTTTGTCGCGCCCTGCGAACCCACCGCGTCAGTGACAGTGATTCGCTGATTGTCGCCACGATCAGGACGATCGGCGGGGTGATCGCCTTCCTGATCTTCCTGATTCCCGCGCTCCTGCTTCAGCCTCCAACCACACTGGTACTTGTTGCAACGATTGGTTTGTTCGGAGTGCTTGCGGCTGCACTGTGGTGCTGTGTGATCGTGCTTCGAACCGGTGACGTGCCGGGCATCGTTCATCGCCGGGCACCGGCGGCGATTCTGCGGTTCATCGATAACGCGAAGACTCATCGAATGCGTCCGGCGGACTTCGCCATGCCGACGATCCTTGCGGGTCTGTCCCACGTCACCTCGGTCATCATGCTCTGGGCCGGGTTGCAGGCAGTTGGCTATACACCGGCGATCAGCACCGTGCTGATCGGCTATGTGGTTGGCAAGCTTTTCTTCATGATGGCGCCGGTCTTTCAGGGGATCGGGTTTGTGGAGCTGGGTATGGTCATCGCTCTGCAACAGGCCGGTGTTCCCGTCGCGGTCGCCGTGGGCGCGGCTTTGCTCTACCGGGTTGGTGACCTGTGGTTGCCGCTCCTCTGGGGCTTCATCGTGCAACTGATCCGGACGCCGCTCCGGGCGTATCTCTCCGAATCCGGCGCGCAATTCGCGGCCCTGCTGTCTCGCGGTGGGCGAGCATTGCGCCTGCCGCCGCTGCAGATCGGGCCGCGCACGGTTCGGCTGGGGCACCTCGCGATGGTGACGGAAGCGCCCCTGGCCCTGACGGTTGGTGGAATTCTGGTGATCGCGAGCGGCCTTCCGCTCAACATCTAGCCTGATTCTCATTGGCGTTGACCGGTAGACCGGCGACCTCCGTGTCGCCCCGTCCCGCGAACCAGTCTGGCGGGGCGAGGGGCAGACGGAGCTGCCCGATCTACCAGTCGCTCAAGGTTTCTTTAGACAATTTCGGCCTCAGTTGCGGATGCGGGAGAGCCGGAACACGAGCGCGGCATAGGCGATCACGATCCAGACAGCCAGAATGGCATACGAGATCCAGATGTTGGCGAAGATTGCCTCTCCAGACATGCCGTTGACGGCCAGTTTCATCCCCTGCGCGACCGGAATTGCCTCGATCACGTAGCCGAACACGTCCGGTTCCCAGACTCCGACGATGAATGCCGGCGCGATCACCGGCAACAGAATCAGGCCGCCCCAGTTGTTGAGCTGGTTGGCGCTCTTGAAGAGCCCGCCAAGCAGCAATCCGAAGCCGACTAGCGCTACGCCCAGCATGAGAACCCCGCTGAAGAATATGAGCGGGTCTGCCGGCCACATCTGCGTCAGCGCCAGCAACAGCCCGATCCCGACACCGAGATAGGTGAGTCCGACGAGTGCCTTGGCAATGACGACATCGAGGTACGAGGCAATCAGTGTCAGGGCTTCCAACGTCTTCTTCTCGGCCTCTTCTGCCAGGATGATCGGAACCGCCAGAATGCCGATCGTGCCGATGAGCATCATCATCGAAGCCAGCACGAAGTAGACTCTGATTCCGAGATCGGTGAACAGCGATGGCCCAGTCCCGTCCGGCGGAGCCACCATCTCGACACTCAGCGCCACCGGCTCGGGTGTTCCGACCATCTGGCGGACGACCAGATCGACCGATCCAGACAGTGTATTGATTGGAACGCCGTCGCCATCGCGAAACAGAAGCCCGAGCGCCGGGGTCTGTTCGTCCATCAGGTCCTCGTCGAAGCCTTCAGGAATGATCAGCCCCATGTCTGCGTCTTCATCTTCGAGGACCTGGCGTACTTCGTCTTCCGAGTCCGCAGGCTCCAGTACAAGATCTATAGTGTCTGACAGTGCTTCCTGAAGCCGCTCGGGAAGCGTGGAACCGACTTCGGTGTAGACGACTGTTGATTCCTGCATTGGCTCTTCGTCATCGAACATGACGTTGTAGAAGATGGCGATACCGAACGGAACGATCAGCGCCAGCAGAACACGGGCGTCCTTGATGGCATCGAACAGATCCTTGCGGTAGATGGCGTTGATGTTTCTCCAGTTGAGGTTCACGAGCGTCTATCCCCCTGCCTGATTGCCGATGCCTAGAGCGAGCGTCCGGCGATCTCGATAAAGACGTCTTCGAGCGTCCCCTCGCGGGAATGAATCGCCAGCACCTGGCCGGCTTCCATCCACTCTTGCAGGCGCCGGGCATCAGCCGCGTCGTGCAGATCGATGACCTGCTCCGAACGATCCTCGAGCAACACCGCCGCGCTCCGTTCCCCGTGGCGCAGTTTCAGCTCACGTGGGGAATCGATGGCCACCAGCTTCCCGGCACTGATGAACGCCACCGTATGCGAGAGATCGTCAGCTTCCTCCATCAGGTGTGTTGTCAGAAATACCGTGGTGTTCTGCTGGCTGAGCTCGTTGATCATGTCCCGCAGCTCTTTGGACGATGCCGGATCGAGCCCACGAGTCGGCTCGTCCAGAAACAGGAGCTCTGGCTTGTTGATCAGCGCCCGGGCGATCAGCAGCCGTTGCTTCATGCCAGAGGAATAGGTCTTGGTAGCTCGCTTCGATGCCTCTTCCAGGCCAACGCGTTCCAGAAGCTCGTCCACTCGCTGGCGCGGCGCCCCGTAGAGGTCGGCGAAGAGTTCGAGATTGGCCCGGCCAGTCAATCGCTCGTAGAGATTCTGATCTTCCGGCACGACGTTGATGATCGGGAGAATGTCGTCTCGCTGGGTCACGATATCCATCCCGGCGATCGTGGCGCTGCCGGATGTCGGTCTGGAGCGCCCGGTCAACATACGGATAGTGGTCGTTTTGCCGGCGCCGTTGTGTCCCAGAAAACTGAAGATCTCGCCACGGTGTACGGTGAACGAGATGTTATCCACCGCCTTGATGTCTCCGAAGCGCTTCGAGAGGTTCCGAACGTCGATCATCACCTCTGAATCCGGGGTGGTCGATCTCTGCTCGCTCTCGACCGGTGACGTCTGTATCATCAAGTCTCCTTCCGCCGGTAAAGCGCGCTCCACACGTATCGGAATGTCGGGCGAATTCTTCCACGTTGGCGACTCAAGTGATTCATTGTTCTGAACAATTCACGATGTGCAACGGATAGCTAGAGGCTACTTTAGTCGTCTGTATGGGTAACGTCAAACGGAGCGGATTTTGTGACATTTCCCGACAGGTGGGATTAGCCTGTCGGGACCGGAGCCTCGTCTGGGAGCTTGAGTGAGACGACGCGGGAGATGGCGTCGGTGCCCATGGTGATGCCGTAGAGAACGTCGGAGCCTTCGATGGTCGCCCGATTGTGCGTCACGATCACGAATTGGGTTCTGGCGGCCAGATCGCGCAATTCGTCACGGAACCGGACCACGTTCGATTCATCGAGCGCGGCATCCACCTCATCGAGCAGGCAGAACGGGCTCGGGTTGACGCGCTGGATGGCGAAGAGGAGAGCCACCGCGGTCAGGGCACGCTCTCCACCGGAGAGCAAGGCCAGCGATTGCAGCTTCTTGCCGGGTGGCTGGGCAACGATATCGATCCCGATGCGATCTTCTTCACTTTCGCTGCGGACCAGCTGAGCACTGCCACCACCGAACAGCCGATGAAATGTCGACTGGAACGCCTCGGCAACCTGCCCGAAAGTGCGATCGAACTCGTCGGCCATTGCCTGTTCCAGTTCTTTGAGCATCGAGTGGAGCGCTTCAGCGCCACTCTGGACGTCGTCGAGCTGGCTGCGCAGGAAGGTATAACGCTCCTGCTCCTGTTCGTACTGGGTGATCGTCTCCTCGCCGAACGCCCCGATTCTCCGGGCGCGTTGACGAAGGCGATGCAGGCTGGACTCCAGCTTCGGCATATCGAGATCATCCTCGACCGGGTGCTCATCGAGCAACGGCACGGGATCCTCGATCTCAAGAATGTCGATGACCCGCTCAACGAGATGCGCCCCCTGTGCCTGTTCTCGTTCGATGTCGAAGCGCTGGCTATCCCGGGCGCGCTCGAGCTCGCGTTGCTGCTGCTGGAGTGTCTGAATTCGCTGAGTTCTGCCGGAGAGCGATGCCTGAAGGTCATCCCGCTGCTTTGCCAGGGGGCCCTGATCGCCAGTCAGTGACTCCAGCTCTACGCGTGCCTTGTCGATCTGCTCCGTCAGCGATTGCAGATTGGCCGCCAGGCTCTCGAGGTTCTGATCGATTCTGGCGCGCTCGGCAGTGGCCTGCTGGCGCTCCTGCATCAACCGTTGTTGACGGGTGGTATCGCTCTCAGTTTGCTGGTCGATACCGTGCAGGCGTTCAGCGATCCGGCTGCGATCGTTCTCCAGCCCCCGAAGGTCGGAATCGTTGATTCCGGCCCGCAACTGGTCGATCTCTTTCATCAGCGATGCTCGCTGCTGATCGAGCGTGCCGAGCGTTTTCTCGTCTTCCTCGGCTTGCGAGACGAGTTGATCGATCTCGGCTGCGCGCGTTTCGGCCTCGCTAGTGGTGGTGCTGGTCTGTGATTGCAGTGACTCGAGGTCCCGCTGAGCCTGCTCCAGCTGCTGGCGCTGGGCGGCTTGCTCGCGCTTTGCCTGATCCAGCTGACTCTCGGCCTGCCGGAGCGCTGTCCGGGCGGTATCGAGATCGGATTGCTGTTGCTGTGCATCCGAGCGCGCGGTCTCCAGCTCGGCTTGCGTTGTGTCTCGCTGGCGATCCAGTTCAGCGATCTCGACCGGCAGGTCACGCAGTTCTCGCTCGCGACCGAGTGTGCCGCTCTGCCGGATGCGACTGCCGCCAGTGACCGAACCACCGGAGCGAGTGACTTCGCCATCCAGTGTCACCACCGTCCATCCCGGGCGGAGCCGGTTGAGAATCTTGCGGGTGGTGGGCAGATCGTCGGTGATCACGGTTCGCCCGATCAGGCCGTTGAGTACAGGTTCCATCTCTGGGCTGAATTCGATGAGATCGACGGCGATCCCGTGAACTCCCGGCTCGTTGTTCAACGATGGCCGGTCCTGATTTCCGCTATTACGCTGGGTATCGAGCGGCTGGAACGTTGCTCGTCCGGCGTTCTGCCGTTTCAATAGTTCGATCGCTGCTTCGGCGTTGCTCCACCGTTCGACAATGATGTCCTGCAGATGACCGCCGAGTGCCGCCTCGATGGCGGTCTCGCGTTCTTCAGACACGGTGATCTGTGAGGCGAGCGTTCCGATGATGCCGCTCAGTTTTCCTGATTTTGTGGCATCGAGAATCGCCTGTACGCCACGATGCAACCCTTCTCCCGATTCCTGGAGCCGTTGCAGGGCATCGAGTCGTGCCGAACGCTGGGTTCGTGCCGACTGGATCGATTCCAGCGCCTGGCGAGCGGTCTCAACGGCGTTGCGCTGTGTTTCGCCAGCCTGTTCCAGCCGGGTGATCTCCTGCCGATACGTGGCGCAGGTTGATTCCAGCGCAGCGGTTGCGTCGTTTGCCTTGCCCAGCGAATCCTGAAGTGTTGCGATCTGCTGCTCGATCTCGGATCGGCGCTGGCTGATCGATTCGGCCCGGGATTCGAGATCGTGCTGTTGCTGGAGCCGGTAATCGTGTTCGGCCCGTGCTTGATAGATTCGCTGCCGGACTGTCTCACGTTCCCGATCGATCTGGTGCTGGCGTTCAGCCATCTCGTTGATCTGTCGATCGAGATCCTGGCGGGATTGCTGCTGGGTGGAGAGTCGATCCTCGATCTCTGTGAGCTGCGTGGAGAGCGTCTCACGCTCTGCTGCACGCTCGGCTAGACGGGCTTCGATTTGCGACAGTTCCTCGTTGACGGCGGATTGCCGTTCGTCGATCCGGTTGATCTCCGTGCGCAAGCTCTCCTGGCGTTGTCTGGTCAGGTCGATCTGGTGCTCCTGCTCTCGCAGGCTGGCACGCTTGTCGATCACTTGCTGATCGAGATCCTGCGCCTGTTGCTGCAGCGTTTCCAGCTCAGTTTGCTGCTGCTCGATCTCGGATTGCGCGCTCGCCAGATCGCGGGTCGCCTGCTCCAGTTGCTGTTCAGTGCTGGATGCCTTCTCATTGAGTTCCCGCAGCTGTTGCTGGTGAGTCCGCCAGAGGGATGAGTAGTAGCGAAGCGTTGTTTCGCGAAGTTCGCGCTGGACATCGGCGAATTCCCGGGCCTGCTTTGCCTGTCGCTCCAGCGTCTTGAGGCGAGGCTCGAGTTCGTTGAGCAGATCTTCAAGGCGGGTGCTGTTCGATGTTGTCTCGGCCAGGTGTCGGGATGTTGCCGCGTACTTCATCCGCAGGCCGGTGATGCCTGCCGCATGCTCGAACAGGCCGCGTCGCTCTTCCGGCCGCTGGCTCAGCGCGGCATCGACCAGACCCTGTCCGATGACGGTATGCGACTGCCCGAAGGCTGCCGTAATGTGGTTGACATCTTTCAGTCGAACACGCGAGCCGTTGATCAGATACTGGTTTTCGCCGCTGCGATAGGCACGCCGTGTGATGCTCACTTCCTGAAACTCGATCGGCATATCGCCGCTGGAGTTGTCCAGGGTGAGCGTGACCTCGGCCATGCCCACGGCAGACCGGGCGGTGCTTCCGGCGAAGATGACGTCTTCCGCCTTGCGCCCACGAAGGTTCGAATAGCTCTGCTCACCGAGTACCCAGCGCATGCCATCGGCGATGTTCGATTTTCCGGAACCGTTCGGCCCGATGATGGCGGTTATTCCGCTGTCGAACTCGAACACGGTCGGACGGGGGAAACTCTTGAATCCATTGAGTTCCAGCCGTTTGATGCGAACAGTCATGACACTCCAGATACGGGGTTTCGGCGCAGAACAGCGCTGGGGTATGGTAGCACCTGTACGGTCACATCACCAATCAGGATCGCGGCGTCAGTTCAGGCCCGGGCAGCCTGTGCCCGCCGGATACGGGCAGAGGCCACGTTCTCGTCACGCCACTGGCCGATCTGGCTCCATTCGGAGAACCAGTCATCGATCGCCTGAATCTGCTCGACCGGAGTCTCCTGAAAGCGCGAGATGTGGCCGAGCAGGGGGTCGCTGATCAGCACGCCGACAACTTTGTCATCGCCATCCGGGCGCAACAATACGCCGATTGCCTGAACCTCGACCTGCTGGCCGGTCTCCAGCGGATCGGTTGACAGCACCAGAATGTCGAGCTCATCCCCATCGGCCGGATTCCGGGTATCGACGATGTATCCATAGTTGGCCGGCCACGGACGACTGCTATGAGGGTGTGGCGAGGTGGTCCAGTTGTTCGTCTCGGCATTCCAGTGGTGGCGGACGGTGCTGCCGACCGGGTCTTCGATGATCACGCTGACATTCATCGGGTTACTCCACTTCCTCGATCGGCAGATCCGGATCGGCACCCCAGTCCGCCCATGATCCATCGTACATGCGGACGTTCTCGAAGCCGAGCAGTTTCAGGGTGAACCAGGTATGCGCGCCTTTTACTCCATGCAGCCCGTAGGCAATCACCGTCTGGTCCGTCTCCGGGTCGAGATCGTCCGGAAGCATGTCAAGCAACTCCTCGGCGGACTTGAAGTAGGGAACCTGGCCGTCCTGGAGCGTCTGGTCTCTCGGGAAATGTACCGATGATGGGATCTGCCCGTGTCTGAGCCGATCGAACCATGTCTCTCGCTGATCTTCCCGGCTGCGGCCATCTACGATCATCGTGTCCGGGTCGTCGATTGCCGACTGGAC
>SLFF01000239.1 GCA_007124395.1 Thermomicrobiaceae bacterium
CAGGTTGTTGATGAACCCGACGGTGTCGGTCATCAGGATCGTCTGTGATCCGGGCAAATCGACTCGCCGAGTTGTCGGATCGAGGGTGGCAAACAGCTCGTCTCGGGCAATGACGTCGGAATCAGCCAGGCGGTTCAGCAACGTCGATTTGCCGGCGTTTGTATAGCCGACCAGGGCAATCACCGGCATCCGCTGTCGCTGACGCTGCTCACGATAGAGCTGGCGATGACGGTGGACCTCGCTGAGTTGCTCTTTGATCCAGGTGATACGGCGACGAGATTCTCGACGGTCAACTTCGAGCTGCGTCTCACCTGGTCCACGCAGACCAGCTCCGCCGACGCCCTGACGAGAAAGGTGCGTCCACATCCGGGTCAGGCGCGGCAGCCGGTACTCGAGCTGCGCCAATTCGACTTGCAGGCGACCTTCTGAGGTACGCGCATGTTGAGCGAAGATGTCGAGAATCAGCGCCGTTCGATCCAGAACACGGACATCGAGTTCCTTCTCCATATTCCGAAGCTGCGACGGTGACAATTCATCATTCACCAGCACGATGGAATACGACAATTCTTCCTTGAGCGCGGCGAGCTCTTCGAGTTTCCCGGAACCCACATAATGTGCCTGGTGTGGGTGCCGGAGAGATTGCGACATCGAGCCCACGACCTCCAGTGAGGCCGTCTGCGCAAGCAGCGAGAGCTCCTCTAGTGCGGCACTGATGTCCCAGCCATCCTTGTGCCAGTCGACAGCCACGAGCATTGCTCGTTCGTTCGGTGATTGCGTTGGATGGGTGCTGGAAATAGCAAAGCCTCCTCATGGCTCAGTGCGGTTGTATACGTATGGTGAGACACGTAACTCAGTCTATCATGAACCCTTTGTTGCTCCGCCCGTCGATGGATTGGCGGGAGTTCGGGAAATTCCCCGTCGCAACAGGCTGCGTGCTTCGATCGTTCTGTCTACCAGACCGACGATTCTGCCGTCTCGCTCACGAACAATCACCGCTGAATCTGGTTCCCGCTGGAGGGATGCCAGGACCTCGAGCAAGGTGGCACCCGCAGGTGATTCGACAAGTTGCTCGAATGGAGTAGCCAGGTCAGCGGCGGTCATCGATGGCCACTCGCCCCGAGGGGTGTCCTCAACGGCCGATAGATCGAGCATCCCGATGTACCTGGTTCTGTCACGCACGAGAGCGGGGCCGTTGTCGCGTTGCTCGAGCAGAATATCCAGAGCATCCGGGATCTCCGCCGCGGCCCGGATCGTCGGATTGAGACCGGCCAGGGCATCTGCGGCCACAACGTGTCTGGCTCGCTTTATTAGCGTGGTCCGCATCAATTCCTGACGCCCGCATCTGATGATGTATATCGCAAGAAAAAGGCCCCACGCCGCCACCACCAGAAGATGGCTGTGCCAGAGCAACAAGTAGCCTGAGAAGAGGAGCAGTCCAGACGCGGTAATCTGGCTGTAGAGAAACGCGGCCCTCGAACCGGCCAGTACATCCTGGTTCAGGAACCAGAAGATATCCCGCAAGGCGTAGCCACCAACTCCTGGAAGAGATGGCAGAAGCTGGGCGACAGAGTAGGTGCCCACTGCGAGACCGGGAATCCAGACAAGACCGGGATCTTGCCATCCCGTCGCAACAGCGGCCGGAATCAACAGCATCGCCGCGACGATGCTCAGTATGAGCACCGTGACGAGCGCATGACGGAGATCGTGTCCGGGACCCGATTGATCGACATAACTCTGGTTGAGGCGGCCGAGTGGTCCGATCGAGTATTGACCAGACTTCCCGTGATCTGGAGGAATGGATCGCTGGATGATTTCGAAGATCGTGACTGGAAGCAGGAACCAGAATGGGCCTGACAGGGCCCAGGCTATCGCCGAGTTCGTCGAGGTCTCAGGTGAAACGGTTGCGACAAATTGCCAGAGGGCAGGGATGGAGAGAATCAGAGCGGGACCAAGCCAGTAGAGATCGAGCGTTGCGCGCTGATCCCGTAAGAATGGCATCGGTCCCGGACCGTTCAGTGTTCGATTCGACTCCCGGTCTGTGTTCCCGGATATCCTGGTGATTCGGGGAAACGTGTCAGCCGGGTTACTCTACAAGCGCTGGTAGTCCTCGAGATCGAGGACGAATACGGTGGCCGCCGCGGTCTGCACTTCGCCGGCCTGCTCCTGTTGAGCACGTGCGTGAGCGCGGTCACGTATCAGATCGAGGACCTGATCAACCTGCTCGTCTGGTACACCAATCATGATGGTGGTGTTGCCGCGCCGAAGAAATCCACCGGTACTGGCGAGCCGGGTGGCCCGGAACTCGTACTCCAGCAGTGCGTCGATGACATTATCGGCGTCGTCGTTCTGAACGACTGCAACAATCAGTTTCATCTGGTCCTCTTTCTCCCCGCAGAAATGGGCGTTCCGCGAAGGCATTATAAGTGGCGTGCGAAGGGATCGTCAACGAATTGAATCGAGGAAGCTTTGCAGGATGAGCGAGGCGGCTACTGCATCGACATACTCTTTGCGGCTCTTGCGAGACCGGCGACCCGATTCCTGCAATGCCATGTCCGCTGCGAAGGTGGTCAATCGCTCGTCCCAGTAGGTGATCGGCAAGTCGATTTTCTCGGCTACCTCACCGGCGAAGATGCGAACAGCATCGGCCTGCGGCCCTTCCCGACCACTCATGCCGGTCGGCATACCGATGATGATCTCCACCGGATTATATTGACGAATTGCCTCGATCAGCCCGTCGAGACCTTCACGCTTGATGTCGATGGTTCTGACCGGGCTCGCCACCATGCCGAGTTCGTC
>SLFF01000216.1 GCA_007124395.1 Thermomicrobiaceae bacterium
CAGAAGCTGATTGAGGATGGACGTGACCCCGGAATGCTGTTTGGCATCACTCAAGGTGGATTCGATTCATCTGTGAGAACCCGCCAGGCGCAGGAAACGGCTGAACGTTCCGTCGATGGTTTTTCAATCGGAGGCCTGAGCGTTGGTGAAACGAAACAGGAACTCTTTGAGATGCTTGATGCGTCGCTCGAGGGTCTGCCGCCGGATCGTCCGCACTATCTGATGGGTGTTGGATCACCGGAAGATATCTGGATGGCCGTTTTCCGCGGAGTCGATATGTTCGACTGTGTGCATCCGACACGAGTGGCTAGGCGTGGAGCGCTGTTCACGCAGGACGGGCGGGTGAACATCCCGGCTGGCCGGTTTCGAGACGTTTTCGATCCATTTGACTCGACGTGCGATTGCCTGATGTGTCAGAACTACTCTGCGGCATATGTGCATCACCTGTTTCGGGCCGGCGAAATGCTCGCCCAGCGCCTTGCCAGCATTCACAATCTCCGGTTTCTTCGAAACATGATGGCGCAGATCCGGGAAGCGATCACAAGTGGTTCGTTCGAAGCCGCCCACGATGAGTTTCTGGCTCGCTACGCGAGGGTGGACGAACGCGTCACTCAGGAACAGCGACAGCTGTGGCTCGAAAAACGTGCGCGTACGTGAGACGAATGACCGAGGTTGTCATAATGGGAGACTCCAGGAACGTCGTATGTGCCAGAATAGTCGTTGAAGGACGAGTGCAGGGCGTCGGATTTCGCCAGTGGGTCAGGAAGCTGGCTCGGCAGCGAAACCTGAGCGGCTGGGTGATGAACCGTGCAGATGGTCAGACCGTTGAGGCAGAAGTTCAGGGTGCTTCAGCGTCTGTCCATCGTATGACTGAGCTGCTGGCGGCTGGACCGCCCGGAGCACGCGTTGACAAGATCGATGTGCAATGGATCAATCCACAGAACATTCCGGCGTCATTCAAGATACATCGATAGTCCGCTCCCCGTCCCAGCAGGTTGTTCGGGCATGGGTACTGTTGCTCGGTGGTCTTGCGGCGTTTCTGGCGCTCGCCCTGTTCACCGGTAATGCTGCCTATTCCTACGTCCTCGACAGCACCCAGGAGCAGACCGCGACAATCGAGGCAGTGTCCGGACAGAGCATTCTCATCCGGTCTGAAGGCGAACAGGACTGGCGACTGGTAACCGAACGGACGGTCGTTCGGGAAGGAGACCAGATCTCGACCGGTTCTGCTTCAGTTGCCTGGATCACCCTTTTCGACAACAGCACCATCGAAGTTTCGGAAACCTCGCTTATCCGCGTCGACAAGATGCGCACCTCACGCCTGTTCCGCGAGCGGAAAGAGACCGTCATTGAGCCGATCCGGGGTTCGATCTATGTGGGCATGGCACCTCGGGGAGACTTCAACTCTTCGATTTTTCGCGTGGAATCAGGACCGGCCAGCATCAAGATGCGTGATGAGATTCGCAACGTCCAGACTGGCGCCTTCATGGTGGAAACCCAGCGGCTGGACAGATCCGGTGGCGCAGAAGACTCCATTCTCAATGTGCGCGTTGCGGTTCTCCGCGGTATGGCCGAAGTAGAAACCGAGCAAGAGACTCGAACCCTCAGCGCCAACGAACAGGTTCTGGTGGATCCGGCAGGCGAACACGGTAGCGTCACCAGCGCGACTCGTGAGCACATCCGCAACGGCGATTTTTTCCATCAGATGTCCGACTGGATCGAGTTCCATGATCACGATGGGGAAGGGACGACCGAATCTGGCCAGATCGAGCGCGTACCGGTGGAGGATGAGAACCGTTCCGGTGTCGCGCTTCAGTTGTCTCGCTCAACGAACGCGGGCGACAACTGGGAAACCGGAGTGCAGCAGTCGATCGGGCAATCTCTGCGAGTGCACTCTTCGCTGAATCTCTTTCTCGATCTCAGAATCGATGAACAGCGTCCGCTTGGCGGAGGAGACGCCATGACCGAGTTCCCGCTGATCGTGAAGATTGACTACGTCGACGTGAACGGACATGATCGAGAGTGGTGGCACGGCTTCTATATCGCCGAGCATCCGTCCGAACCGGTCCCTGAAGACGTCGCAACCCGGGTTCAGCGAAGCGAGTGGACTCAAGCAGAGATATCGCTTGGTGATCTGGAGCCGCTTCCACGGCAGATTTCCTCGATCAAGCTCTATAGCTCGGGGCATAGCTATCGAACCCATGTCACTGGTGTTTCGCTTACCAGTAGCGAAACCGGAGACGAGGAGTATGATTAGCGCGGTCATCCCATGTTCTGGATGATATGTCGGGCAGGATGAAGGGTACGTTTCTGAATGGCAACAATTTCGATTATCGGCACCGGGTATGTTGGACTGGTTTACGGAGCGGCGTTCGCGGACCTTGGAAACCATGTCTACGGCGTAGATATCAATGAGGAAAAAGTCAAGCTGCTGCAATCGGGCGTCTGCCCGATTTTCGAGCCAGGTCTTGAAGAGATGCTGCAGCGCAATCTTGAGGCTGGTCGTCTGGAATTCACGTCGTCATATACTGAATCGGTCCCGAATTCAGAATTCGCATTCATATGCGTTGATACACCCTCAGCGTTCAGCGGTGAAGCTGATATGAGAATGGTTCGCTCTGCTGCAGAGATGCTCGGCAAAGCATTGTCCGGACACACCATTATCATCAATAAATCAACGATGCCGATCGGTTCAGGTGATCTCGTTTCCTCGATTGTTGAGCAACACCGCAATCCGGACGCTACCTTTGCCGTCGTCAGCAATCCAGAGTTCCTTCGAGAGGGAAACGCTGTA
>SLFF01000456.1 GCA_007124395.1 Thermomicrobiaceae bacterium
CCCTTTCGGAAGGGTGATTTTCCGGAACCAGGCGTTCCGGCTGGAATCAGTCTAATGACCAGAACGTTAGAACTCAAGAGGAAAACGCCCACCGAAGAGCGGTGGGCATCGCAGAACAGACCAGGAGAGCACAGGCAATGAGCCGACTTGAACGCTTCCGCACTAACAAGAACAAGTTCTTCAAAGAACACGAGAACTCCCCGCTGACACCAGAGCAGAAGGAGCGATTCGTCAAGCTGGAGTACTTCCCGGAGGATGAAGCCCTTCGCTTCGAAGTCACGCTGGACACTGAGGGAACCACCCAGGAACCGGTCACCATGGGCACCACCACCGGAGAGCCGAAAGAGTTCATCCCGGCCGGCTGGGCACATATGGAGATCGACGGTGAGCCAATCAAACTGATGGTATTTAAGGAGCCAGGTCGTGGCCGGTTGTTCCTTCCATTCCGGGACGGAACCGCCGGAGATGAGACCTACGCCGTGGGGCGCTATCTCGACCCGCAGAGCAAGCCGGACGGCACCGTGATCATCGACTTCAACATGGCCTATAGCCCGTATTGCGCCTACAACGACAACTTCGCCTGCCCGATCCCACCGTTCCAGAACGTCACGAAAACGCCGATCAGGGCGGGTGAGAAGAGCTATCCGGATAAGGTGTGATGATGCAGCACTCCCATCCCGTGCGCTGATGGCGTACCATGCCTCGAGAAACAGATTCGAGGAGATGCCAGCAACACCACGTTGGAGGGTGAATGAACATCACGACGACCGCAGGAACACTCGCCGAGCAGCAAGCCGATGCGCTTCTGCTCGGCGTTTCCACTGACAATCAACTGGATGATGCCGGTAACCAGCTCGATCAGGCGCTGGACGGTCAACTGGGATCAGCGCTGGCGAGTGTCGGATTCAGCGGCAAACGCGGCGAAGTCTGCACACTACCGAGCTTCGGACGAATTCCCGCCGCGAGAATCGTGGTCACCGGCCTGGGTGAACCATCCAGCGTAACGGTCGACATCATCCGATCGGCATGGGGCGAGGCCGCCCGGGCAGCCCGGAAAGCTGGCGCCAGAACGATCGCCTCTGCCGCGCCTTCGTCGGCGTTCGGCAGTGCCGCGATTCGTGCAGCGGTCGAAGGGATCGAACTCGGCCTGTATCGTCATACCGCCTATCGCAGCGATGCGTCTGATCAAACGGATGTCGAGTCGGTCAGCTTCATCGGGGTCGATGATACCGAGGCAATCGCCGCCGGGCAGAAACTCGCCCGTGGAGTCTCGATGGCCAGGAACCTGGTCAATGCACCGGGGATGGATCTCTACCCGGAACGGCTCGCCGGACGCGCCTGGGAGATGGCCGATGAACTCGGCATGGAATGCACCGTCTACGATCGCGCCGCGCTCGAAGAGATGGGTGCCGGGGCGATCGTCGCTGTCGGGCGAGGCAGCCAGCGCGAACCGCGCCTGATCCACCTGGTCTACCGGCCAGAAGGAGAATCACTCGGCGTAGCCGGACTCGTCGGAAAGGCAATCACCTTCGATACCGGTGGAGTCAATCTGAAACCAGCCGACGGCATGCGCAATATGAAAATGGACATGGCCGGGGGCGCCGCGGTTATCGGTGCGATGGGTGCAATCGCGGAGATGAAGCCGCCATATACGGTCCACGGAGTCATCGCCGCGGCCGAGAACATGCCATCCCACTCGGCGTACCGCCCGGGAGACGTGCTCCGCACGCTGAGCGGAAAAACCGTTGAAATCACCAACACCGATGCCGAAGGTCGTCTGGTACTGGCCGACGCACTCACCTTCACGGCCCGCCAGGGAGCCGAGTTCATGATCGATCTGGCCACGCTTACCGGAGCTTCGGTCGTTGCGGTCGGAAACGGGGCGGCTTCGCTCTTCGGGACCGACGAAGGACTGGTGCAGGATGTCCTGCAGGCAGCCGAATTCGGCGGCGAGCGAATGTGGCACATGCCGCTGTGGGACGCCTATCGCGCCGACCTCAACAGCGACATCGCCGATATCGTCAACAGTGGCAACCGGGATGGCGGAGCAATCAAAGCGGCGCTCTTCTTGCGAGAGTTCAGTCACGACATTCCCTGGGTGCATCTCGATATCGCCGGGCCAGCCTGGTCTACGCGAGAAGAGGGATACCGGATCAAGTGTGGCACCGGCTACGGAACCCATACACTCGTTACACTGCTCGAACAGCGAGCCGGGAGGCACTGATGCAGGTATCGACTCACCAGCTCACGATCCAGACCGAGGGCGTGATCGACATGCACGACATCACCGGAGAGGTACAGCGCACCGTTCAGCAGAGCGGGTGCCGGAACGGTCTTGTCACGGCGTTCGTGCGGCACACCACCGCAGCGATCATGATCGGTGAGTACGAGCCGGGCCTGATCCACGACATGCCAGCCTATATCGAACGTCTGGCCCCGGCTGGCGTCGACTACCGGCACAACCAGGTCAATCACGACGACAACGCCCACAGCCATCTCGCAGGGTCCGTGATCGGGCCATCGGAAACAGTTCCCGTTGTTGACGGACGTCTCGTGCTCGGCACCTGGCAGCAGATCATTCTGGTAGAGCTGGATACACACCCGCGCTCTCGTGAGGTCGTCATCCAGGTCGTGGGGGAATAGCGTTAGTGGCAGACCACCAGTTTCGAAAAGGAATCGCCGAGGCGATCCGGGCACTCCGGGCGGAGCGACGCTGGACTCAGCGGGAACTCTGCCGGCAGACCGATCTCTCCCCGGCGTATCTGAGCGAGCTGGAATCTTGCCAGAAGG
>SLFF01000461.1 GCA_007124395.1 Thermomicrobiaceae bacterium
CGCTCGAGATGGGACTCGGCTCGTTCCCGATTCTTGGGCTGATGCTGATCGCCACGCTGGTAATTCACGAACTGGTGCACGGCGCAGCCATGATGCTGTTCGGTGCAAAGCCGCAGTTCGGCTTCGCGTTGATCCAGCGCATCCTGCCGGTTGCCTATTGCACGTCTCCAGGTCACTGGTTTACCCGTGGACAATTCTTCGTCGTTGCGCTGGCACCGGTGGTCGGGATGTCGATCGTTGGGGTGGTACTGATGCCGATCGGCGATCTGGCGGCCTGGATGGTCATACCGCTGGCGATCAATCTCGGTGGCGGAATTGGCGATCTCTGGATGGCTGGAATGCTGCTTCGCCGCCCGGCAGACGTCATGATCGAGGATCTTCGGGACGGACTGCGTTTCCATGAGCCGGAACGAGACAGGGCTGATTCGCCGGCCTGATCATTGCCTGACGTTTGCTGGCAGGGATAAGATGGGCGCAACGGAATCGGCTCGGAATCAACGTATTGAGAGTCATGAACGCAGAGCGGCCGACACTTGATCTCATAAGCCATAGTCCCCAGCAGACCCGGAACGTTGGACTGCACCTCGGGCAGGTCCTTCGACCGGGTGACGTGGTGCTGCTGTTTGGCGAGGTTGGTTCGGGCAAGACCGCGCTGACACAGGGGATAGCCCAGGGGTTGCAGGTGTCGACCTATGTTCAGAGCCCGACGTTTACGCTGGTGGTGGAGCACGAAGGTGTTGACGGAGACGGAAACCCGGTTACCCTCTATCATCTCGATCTGTATCGGATCGAGGATGCTGGCGAGATCGACACGTTCGGTCATGAAGAGTATCTGGATGACCCGTCCGGTATCGTGGTGATCGAATGGCCGGAGCGACTCGGAGTGCTGGTGCCAGAGGAACATCTGTTGATGGCGATCGACTACCTGGCCGATACCAAGCGCAAACTCAGGTTCTTCTCACGCGGGGATCGCTACGAGGAGAGAATACGGGCGTTCCGCAAGGAGGTATTCGGTGGCTGATCCCGGCACGGTCATGCTCGCGATCGATACGTCCACAGATACATCGAGCATTGCGCTCTACTCCGCGTCTCATCTCTCCGAGCTATCCTGGCACGCTGGGCGGAATCAGACACAGACACTACTGGTGCAGATCGAGCATCTCCTCACGCTGAATCGATTGACGCTGGACCACATTGGTGCCGTGGCCGTTACCGTTGGTCCGGGGATGTTCAACGGACTGCGTGTTGGCCTCAGCACGGCAAAAGGGCTGGGCTTTGGCAGGTCTATTCCGGTCTATGGAATCGATACGCTCGATGTGACTGCGTATCCGCATCGCACGTCGGCGGACTCGATTCGCGCGTTCGTTCCGGCAGGGCGAGGACGAGTTGTGTCGGGCGACTATCGCAAGCGAAGCGGTCGATGGACACGTTCCGGTGATCCACAGAATCGTGATTTCAGTGAGATCGCGGCCGGTGTCGGCGCCAACACGATAATCATCGGGGAGATCCCATCCGCCGTTGAACCGGGATTGCTCGAGAATGGCTCCGAACTGCTTCCGCTGCTGTCTCTGCGGGCACGCCGACCCGGAAATCTGGCAGAGCTCGGCTGGAGACGCTGGCAGGCTGGAGAACCGGACGAATCGGCGACGATCGAACCACTTTACGTTCACGGTACTCGCCGTGCGACATAACGTGGAACAATTGCAGATCCGGATTTGCTATCGAATACCGAGCTGAGCAGGAGAGCAGGGTCTCGAGCCAGTGACACTCGAAAAACAACGAACACGATTCACCCCATACGTTTATCTGGAGCCGATGGAGCCCGAGGATGTCCACGAAGTCTCCCAGCTCGATCATCGGTGTTTTACGAACCCGTGGCCTCAATCGGCCTACCGGCGAGAACTTGCCAACCCGGAGGGCAACTTCTATATCGTTCTTCGCCAGCGTTTACCTGGTGCGCAGGCTCGTGCGGCGGAAGCCGGAGACAACCCGATTTCACGGGTTTCCCGCTGGTTCTGGGCTGAAGATGAGCAGGATCCAATCGTCGGTTACGCCGGGATGTGGATTCGGGCCGGAGAAGCGCATGTGACAACGATCGGTGTTGCCCCGGAGTTGCGGGGTCGGGGATTCGGTGAACTCCTGTTCGTGTCTCTCTTCGAGGAATCGATCGCCCGTGGTGCCGACTGGCTGACGCTCGAGGTCCGGGTATCCAACACGCAGGCGCAGCGTCTTTACGAGAAGTACGGGATGTCCAAGTACGGGGTCAGACGGCGATACTATAGCGACAACGGCGAGGATGCCGACATCATGTGGTCGCAATCACTCAGTGATCCACAGTACGTTGAGCAAGTTGAAGCGATGCGCGATCGACTTGCCGATCGACTGCTGGAGCAGGGTCTGATTCGACCGAGAGGTGATCATGCTGATTCTCGGAATTGAAACATCATGTGACGAGACGTCTGCCGCGGTCGTATCCGACGGTCAGGTGATTCTTTCGAACGTCATCCGGTCGCAAGAGGATCTGCATGAGCGCTACGGTGGCGTGGTTCCGGAACTGGCATCCCGTCGGCATGTCACCGCAATCATCCCGGTCATCGATCTGGCGTTGCGGGATGCTGGTGTATCGAAGGACGAGATTGACGCGATCGCCGTGACTGAGGGTCCCGGGCTGGCTGGATCGCTGCTCGTCGGGATGAACACGGCCAAGGCGTTGAGCATGGCCTGGGACGTCCCGTTGATTCCGGTGAATCATCTCGAAGGCCATATTTATTCCAACTGGCTCACCGAGGATCAATCCGATTCCACGTTTCAACCGCCGCGATTCCCGTGCGTCTGTCTGATCGTCTCGGGGGGCCACACCGAGCTGGTGCTGATTCGAGATCATGGTCACTTCGAGGTGCTCGGCAGAACCATTGATGATGCCGCCGGGGAGGCGTTCGACAAAGGCGCGCGAATTCTCCGGCTCGGGTTTCCGGGCGGCCCGGCTATCCAGCGAGCCTCGGCCGAGGGCAAGATGGGTCGCCACACGTTCCCCCGGGCCTGGCTCGGCGATAGCTACGACTTCAGCTTCAGTGGACTCAAGACAGCGCTGCTTCGGGAAGTCGAGAAGTACAAGCGTGAGCCGTCTCGTCCGAAGAAGGTCGTTTCCACTGATCCATTTCCGGTTCATGAGCCGCCTGAATATTCGCCAAATATGCCGGCATCAGATATCGCGGCAGACTTCCAGGATGCCATCGTCGATGTGCTGGTAAAGAAGACAGAGCGAGCCGCACAGGAGCATCGAGCTTCGATGGTTGTGCTGGCTGGTGGAGTGGCGGCGAATTCGTTGCTTCGGAAGCGACTGGAGAACGCGCTCTCAGTGCCACTTCGGAGCCCGAGCCTGCGACTCTGTACGGACAACGGTGCAATGATCGCCGGGGCGGGCTACTATCTCTATCAACGAGGCATCATCGCGTCATTTGACCTCGATATATCGCCGCAATTGCCGCTGGTGAGCGACACCGCGCTGGAACCGAGCTGAAATCGATGACTGTGTAAGGAGACGTTTTGCACACTCCACGTTCGATCGCCATTGACGCCGCACTGGAAGCCGGCAGGATTATCCGCAAACATTTTGGGAAACTCGACGGAGTTGAGTACAAAGGCGAGATCGACGTGGTGACGGTTGCCGACCACGAAGCCGAGGCGGCGGTTCTCGAGCGTCTGACTGGCGCATTTCCTGATTTCGGCGTTCTGGCTGAGGAATCGGGCACGAGAGACGGAAACGGTGGATCCAGTAGCCGGTGGGTCGTTGATCCGCTCGATGGAACGACGAACTTTGCCAACGCCAACCCGCATATCTGCGTCTCGATTGGGCTGGAGCAGGATGGCCGGGTCACCCTCGGAGTGGTCTATGACCCGATGCGCGATGAATTGTTCATTGCCGAGCGTGGCAGTGGTGCAACCTGCAACGGCAAGCGGATTCATGTCACGGATACATCCGTCTTTCTGCAGTCGATGCTGGCGACCGGCTTCCCGTATGACCTGGAAAAGCGGGCGGAGAATCTGGAGCGATTCCAGCACTTTACGCACCTGACGAGAGCGGTGCGACGAGTTGGCGCTGCGGCGCTCGATCTCTGCTTCGTGGCGAATGGCCGGTTCGATGGCTTCTGGGAATCCGGATTGAAGCCGTGGGATTCTGCGGCGGGCTCGCTGATGGTGCTGGAAGCCGGTGGAACGGTCACCGACTACTACGGCGAAGAGTACTGGATCGATTCACCGGGATTGATCGCCACGAATGGACACGTTCATAACGACCTCCTGGCTGGTCTGCGGCCGGGTAGCTAACGAGAGCGGGGAAGTATGACCAGGGCGTATGTGCTGATTACCACTGAGATCGGCCGGGGTGACGACGTCTACAAGACGCTCGGCGAGATGGAAGACGTTCGCGAGGTAAACATCGTTGCCGGCACCTACGACATCGTGGCGATCGTTGAGTCTCAATCGGCGCGAGACATCGGGCGTATCGTGATGGATCGCCTGCAACGAATTGACGGCGTGATGAGCACGGTTACATTGATGGCGATTCGCTAGACGCTGACTCCAACAGCGAGTGCTGTCGCCATGCTGCATAAGGGGACGTGATGGCTGATCTGACCGCACTCGTCGTTTCTGACCACTCAGCTGGTCACAATACCGGTTCGCATCCGGAAAATCAGGCACGGCTCGAGGCGATCGAGCGGTATCTGCTGCAGCACGGAAGGCTCGATGAGCGCGCCGTCGTTCACGCGGGGCTGGCTGATGAATCGGCACCACTCAGCGTGCACTCTCCTGAACTGGTGGAACTCGTCCGGGGAATCGCTGATACCGGTGGCGGGATGATCGACGCCGATACGCTGGTGGCTGCTGGCTCGTGGGATGCTGCACTCAACGCGATCGGCGCAGCCTGCGCGGCGGTCGATCTTGTCTGTCTCGGTACGCATCAGCGAGCATTTGCTATCGTCCGCCCTCCCGGACACCACGCCGAGCGCAATCGCTGCATGGGATTCTGTCTTTTCAACAGTATCGCCATCGCCGCCCACCACGCGCAGTCCGTCCATGGCCGCTCCCGGGTCGCAATTATCGACTGGGATGTTCACCACGGAAACGGGACGCAGGACATATTCTATGAATCCCCCGACGTGTTGTTCTGTTCAGTTCACCAGTGGCCTCACTTCCCTGGCAGTGGTCTGGAGCACGAGCGTGGCGCCGGGAATGGTCTGGGTGCAACGCTGAATGTGCCACTGCCTGCGGGTTCCGACGATGACGACTACCTTCGGGTGATGGATGACATAATTGGTCCAGTGGTTGCCGAGTTCCAGCCGCAGCTGATTCTGGTGTCGGCTGGATTCGATGCTCACCAGAGCGATCCGCTCGCCTCGATGGCCGTTTCGGACGCAGGATTTCGGATGATGGCGGAACGCGTGAAGGGGTGGGCGGAAGAATTGACAGATGGACAACTCGTTCTGATCCTTGAAGGCGGGTACAATCGTCAGGCGTTGAGCGAAAGCGTGCTGTCGGTCCTCGATGGGCTCGATTCCTCAACCCGGACAGAGAGGGGCAGTGAATGATCGCTGTGGTGGACTACGGTGCTGGCAACCTGGCCAGTGTTGCCAATGCGCTTGACCGCATCGGGGCGCCGGTGGAAGTAACGCACGATCCCGAGGTCATCCGGGCTGCTCAAGGAGTCGTGGTTCCCGGTGTCGGGGCGGCGGCAGATACGATGAAGCATCTGACATCACTGCAGCTGACCGACGTGGTGCGAGCGGTGATTGCCAGTCAGACGCCGTACCTCGGCATCTGTATGGGGATGCAGGTGCTGCTATCCCGCAGTTATGAGGGCGGCGAGCATCCCTGCCTGGACGTTATCCCGGGCTCGGTGAAGCGTTTGCCGAGCGGGCAACCGATTCCGCATATGGGCTGGAACCAGGTGCATCAGAACGGAAGACATCCGCTGTTCGCGGGCATTCCGGACGGCACTGATTTCTATTTCGTGCATTCATACTACGCTGACCCTGAAGACCGCGAGTGGATTGGCAGTGAGACCGATTACGGTGTCCGGTTCACATCGGCGGTCTGCAACGGAACCGTCATGGGAACCCAGTTCCACCCGGAGAAGAGTGGTCACTGGGGACTGAAATTGCTGGAGAACTTCGTGGCAATCGTTCACGACGGACTGGATCAACGAATGGTGGCTGTCGATGCTCGTCATTCCCGCGATTGATCTTCGCGAAGGTCGATGTGTTCGCCTCTTTCAGGGCGATTTCGACCAGGAAACGTCGTATTCCGCCGATCCTCGTGAAGTAGGCGAGCGCTGGAAAGCGTCCGGCGCCAGGCGACTCCACGTGGTGGATCTGGATGGCGCCCAGGCGGGGCACCCGGTTCAGACCGACATCGTTCGGGCACTCTGTGAGCTCGGTATGCCGGTTCAACTCGGGGGCGGACTGCGATCGATCGAACACCTCGAAGAGGCCATCAATGCCGGAGTCGATCGCGTGATTCTGGGGACGGCGGCAATCGACAATCCGGAATTGCTTCAGGAGTCGGTCGATCGGTTCGGATCCGAGCGCATCGTGCTCGGGGTCGATGCCCGGGATGGCTACGTTGCCGTCCGCGGCTGGAAGGAAGTATCCACGGTCTCGGCAGTGGAGATTATCGAGGATGCGCTCTCGGCAGGGATCGAGCGCGTGATCTACACCGATATCGATCGAGACGGCACGCTGACATCCCCGAACTTTGAAGAGACTGCCCGCGTTGCCCGAATCGGGCCGGCGATCATTGCCTCGGGCGGTGTGGCCCGGATGGATGATCTCTGGCATCTCTCGAGGATCCGGAACGTAGAGGGTGCGATCGTTGGACGAGCGCTCTACGATGGTACGATTTCGATCAACAGTGCAAACGGATGGTATCTCGGGCAGGACACGGTTGAGACCGGCGGATCCTGATGAGCGCAACAAAGGGGTATCCGGAATACGTGCGAGATGAAGAACAGCGACGGCGCGAAGATTCGCAACAGTACGGAATGCAGCAGCAGATCGATGAGCTGCGGCAGACTATTCGTGAGCTGTCGACGCGTTGCGCTCGCCTCGAAGATCAGCTCAAGACGAGCCTGAGTGCCGCAGCACAGGACCGACTTGCTCTGGAACAGCATCAGCATGAAGTCTCACAGGCTGGACAGGCCCGCCAGCTCGAAGAGGCTCGTGTGCGCGAGCAGCTGGGCGAGCTGTCGAACAGGATCGATGATTCGACCCGACCGATCAGAACGCTCCAGGCGCATGTCAGCGAACTGATCGAGGCGGTGCGACGGTTCCGGGATGAAGATACAGATGTTGACAAACGGATCGACGATCTCCGGTCACATGCGGAACACCTGACAGCGCATCATGAGCGCCACTCCGTGAATATTCAGGCACTTCGGGACCAGATCGAGACGTTGCGAGGTGAGATCGACCGTACGCAGCGAGACCAGCATCAGACCAACGATTCAGTCAAAATCGTGGAGCATGAGTTCAAGCGCCGGCTTCAGGAGTTACACCAGGAAATTCTGGCGTACGATACCAAGTTCCGTGATTACAGCTCGGTCTGGCAGACATTGCAGGTGCAGATCGAAACAGTCAGGGAGCGCGCTGAGGCTGAATTTGGCCGATTCGAAGGTATCGAGTCTGACATCGAGGAGGTTGCCGGCGAGATCGGACGAATCACCACACAGACCCGCGAGCGAGACGACATGAACTCCCAGCGGATCGAGGAAGTGCGCCAGCGCCTCGACAGTGATGTCCAGGAACTGCGGGATAGCGATGAACAGCGCCATGCCCGGATCGACACCCGGATCGATGATCTCGAACAGCTCGATCGCGAGATCAGCTATCGGGTAAATATGCTGGAAATGACGCTGGATGAGCTGCGCCAGGATGATTCCCGGGTACGACGCGATCTCTGGTATCTGCATGAGCAGCGCGTGCGAACACGGATGGAGCAGATCCAGGAAGAGCTGGAGCAGGTGCGGGAAGCCCGGCGAGAAGCCGAGCGGCGCTGGACGATTAGCGCAGACGAACAGGAAGATGAATCGGACAAGGAATAACTATGTTGACGCGCCGCATTATCCCGTGTCTCGACGTAACCGAAGGTCGCGTGGTGAAAGGTATTCAGTTTCAACAGCTCCGGGATGCCGGTGACCCTGTTGAACTGGCTGCCCGTTACGATGAAGCTGGCGCCGATGAACTCGTCTTCCTCGACATTACCGCCAGCAGCGACAACCGCGATACGATGCTCGATGTTGTCCGGCAGACCGCAAAGCAGGTCTTCATTCCACTTACGGTCGGCGGTGGGGTGCGCAGTAGCGATGATGCCCACCGGTTGCTTCGGGCAGGAGCCGACAAGGTAAGCCTCAACAGCGCAGCCGTGGCCAGACCAGAGCTCTTGCGAGAGTGTGCCGAGCGATTCGGAAACCAGTGTGTAGTGCTGGCGATCGATGCCCGTCGCCGGGACGAGGGCGGCTGGGAGGTCTATACGCATGGTGGACGCAAGGGAACTGGTATCGATGCCCTTGAATGGGCGGAGACCGGGGTTCGTATGGGTGCCGGAGAGATTCTTCTCACATCCATGAACACCGATGGAATGAAGGATGGCTACGATCTGGAGCTGACATCGGCGATGGTCGAACGGGTGGATGTTCCAGTAATCGCGTCTGGTGGCGCCGGCAACCTGGATCATCTTTATCAAGCGTTCGACAGAGGGAAAGCGCATGCCGTTCTGGCTGCGTCGATCTTTCACTATGGCGAATACACAATTGCCGAAGCGAAGAGTTACTTGAGCGATCTGGGCCTTCCGATGCGGGTAGACACACCGCGGAATTGATCTGAAAAAGTGTACGTTCGCGTGATAACGACGTGTCTTTGAATGTGTGTTTCGATGTCGCACCCCATCCGGATTGCGCGTTTCGACAGAGGTAGGGCAGTAGCAGTGCGGAGTTTGGCAAAACTTGCTCCATTGCCAACAGTTGACAGCAGACCTGGAGTGTGCTAATTTTCGCTAGGTTAGTGTGGGGGACGAGTCTGTTGCGTTACAGGCGCGTTCCATTTTCGCCGAATTGTGGGCAATTCGCGAGAATTTCGGGGGACTAGTGATCCACACTGATCTTTAACGCAGCGAATACCAGACAGCTGGCTGCTCGCTGAGTTTGACTATGCAGGTTCGATGCCACACCGATCGACGTCTTTGAACGTGGCATCAACCGGTTCGGGTTTGTGAAGGGAACGTGGTTTGGGCGTATCGAGTCTGCGAAGCCGTCGGCTTCGCATCGCACTTATTGCCTGCGCAGCTTTGATGGTCTTCTCTGTTCCGGCGGCCGCGTCGGATTTCCTCATAGGGGGAGAGAAAGCCGCCATATCCAATACCAACGGATATGGTCTCAACATTCGCACTGCACCAACGACAAGTTCAGATGTGCATTTCGTTGCCTCCGAAGGCACCGTTGTCGACATTATCAGTGGACCGAAAGAAGCCGACGGCATCTCCTGGTACGGTGTGCTGGTTGACGGCGTTGAAGCATATTTGATGGCCGATTACATCGACGGGCTTGCCTCTCAGGCCGGTGATCAAGTCAAGGTCGCGCGCACCAATGGTCACGGCTTGCGGCTTCGATCTGGTCCAGGTTCTGATAGTGACACGCTGACCGTCATTCCCGAGGGCTCAAAGTTGAACGTCCTTGGTGACGAGCAGATCGACGACAGCGAAACAACCTGGGCGCACGTTGAATATCGCGGCACCGAGGGCTATGCGCATCGCGGATACCTCGCGGTTGTAACGATTGCTGGTCAGCCCGCTGATGAAGCGCCGGACGATTCATCTGACGTTGCTGAGCCAGTCGATGACCAGGATTCAGGTTCCAGCGAACCAGCAGATCCAGCCCAGGGCGATGATCCAGTCTCGGATGACACACCGGAACCGGCCAATAATGATGACGCTACCGAAGAGCCGGTCGTCGAAGATCCTGAGCCAGCTGATGAGCCGGAAGAGGCTCCAGCAAACACTAATGGTGTGACGGTCGGTGGTAACGCCGAGGTCTTCAACACCAGCGGGCATGGCCTCAACATTCGACACGGCGCCGGCTACGGCCGCAGCGTTGTGACAGTTGCCGCTGAAGGTCATGTGCTGCAGGTGCTCGATGGACCGCATGTCGATGGCGACGGTTCCAACTGGTGGAAAGTTGACTATCGTGGTCACACCGGCTGGGCGCATGGAGACTATCTCCGCGGTACTGATTCCGAGCCAACTGATGCTGGATCCGGATCAGGTCAATCAAGCACTGATAACTCCAACTCTGACTCGTCGTCTTCGCCAGCTCCGGCAACGTCGCCAGTAGGCGAGCAGATTGTCAATCAGGCGATGCGCTTCCTTGGCTATCCATATGTCTGGGGTGGCACGACGCCGTCCGGCTTCGATTGCTCTGGTTTCCTCTACTATGTTGTGAACCAGGTGACGGGCAACAATTACCCGCGCTCGCTCGAAGCTCAGGTGAATCGGGGCACGCATGTCCCATCAGATCAGCTGCAGCCAGGCGACATGGTGTTCCAGCAGAACACTTACCAGTGGGGTCTGTCTCACGCCGGTATCTACATTGGCAACGGACAGTTCATTCACGCATCGACACCGGGTAGCGGTGTGATCA
>SLFF01000238.1 GCA_007124395.1 Thermomicrobiaceae bacterium
GGCATCGCCAGAACATCCCCACTGCGCAGGAGTCGAATAATCTCCCGATCCGGCAACGGTCCGTACAGCGTGACCTGATCCTCCAGCCGCGCGTTCCGGATCTGCTGCTTGATCTCGCCGGTGTACGACTCGTCGACATCCATTCGTCCGATCACCGAGAGCACCCATTGCTCCGCGTTGAACGACGAAAGAGCCGCCAGAACATCGTGCAACCCTTTGCGACGGATGACGCTCCCCAGAAAAACCATGTGCCTTGGACCCTCTGTGCGGGTGACTCGCTGTTGCAGTTCATCGTCGGAGATATCTACATCAAACCGATTCCCCGCCGGAACTGCGATCACCGATGGCTCGCTGACTCCGGCAACCTCTGCCACCACCGACCTGGTTGTTTCTCCATTGAAGATGAAGGCATCTACCGATCGCAGATATCGTCGCTCCAGCACCCGCGATGCCGCGTTCTGCCAGCGTGGGTGGTCCTCGCTGCATCGCAAATGGTGGACGATGCTGACGATTGGCAGCTCCGTCTTCTGTTTGAGCGTCCGGTTGGCCGTGATCAGGGAGGCATGGTTGAGCTCGTCCTGTAACAGGACGTCCAGATCGGTATCCAGCACAGCATCAACCAGATCAGAGGAGAAATTATCCAGCAGCGAGGCACCGTATCCGCGAGCCTGCTGAGAAAAGATCTCGACCGTATCGCCGCAGCGACGCAGATGCTCTACCAGCTGACGGTCATAGAGATAGCCGCCAGATACCGTGTTCAGATCCCCGTAGATCACGAGGCCAACATTCATACGCGGTCCAGACGATACGATGCCCAGGCGATCTCGTTCTCCCAGAGCGTCACCGTAATGGCCGAAATGTTGTCGGTCGAGACTCGCTCAGCGAACGCGGTGGCGAAGCGCTGGGAGAAGAGCTCGATACTCGGGTTCTGATCGCTGAACTCGGGCATCTGGTTGAGCGTCTTGTCTCGAAAATGGGCCACCAGCTCCTCGAGCGCCGTTTCGATCTCCACGATATCGACCAGATAGTTGTGTTGATCGAGCGTCTCGCCGTCCAGTCGCACTTCTACCCGGTAGTGATGTGAGTGCCAGTCGTTCTCCGGGCCCCAGTCTCCTCCGATGAGGAAATGCTGGGCCACGAACTCCCGGCTTACTGCTACGCTGTACATCACGGCTCCCCGTTCGTTTGCTCGTCACAGGTCAGAATAATCTGCATGGTGTCGCCGGGTCGGGTATCCAGCAGTGTAAACGCATCGGCGACGTTCTCGATTCCGAAGCGATGCGTGATGAGCGAATCGAGCTCGAGCTCGGGCAGCAAACGCAGAACGGACTCCATCCGCCGTGTCTTGCTCCAGCGAGCGCTCAGGTCTGGCCCGATCGTGCTCACCTGACTGCTGATCAGGGTGATCCGATTCCGGTGAAATCGTCCGCCAAGGTCGAGGCTCGCCGGTTTCGAGCCATACCATGATCCGGCAACGATTCTTCCCCCGTACCCGGCAAGGGCGATCGCATCGTTCAGCGCATCGGGGTTGCCCGAGAGCTCGATCACCAGATCGGCGCCGGCATGCTCTCCGGACATCCTGGCGTTCAGCATATCCCGGTCAATCAGGCTCTCGGGATCGATCGCCAGATCGGCGCCAGATGCCATCGATCTGGCTCGCCGTGCGGGCATCCGATCCAGTGTCGCCAGCAAACCGAGCGGATGGCGCGCCAGCAACCGGGTCACCAGCAAGCCGACAATCCCCTGACCGATCACTACGACTCGCTCACCCAGCATCGGCCGGGCATCCATAACCAGCCCGATCGCCGTTTCAAGGTTGGGGATGAACGTCGCAAGCTCTGCAGAAAGACGGTCAGGGAGCGGAATCAACCTGCCTGGTTCGACCACTGCGCCGGTCGCGTGAGGGAGAAACCCGAAGACCCGACGACCCTTCCAGGCCGCATCAACATGGGCACCGATCTCCTCAACGATACCAACGCTGCAGTAGCCGGTGGGCATCGGGTACTCCCCGGTGCTGGCGTTGGGGTCGATCTCGGCATCCTCGGGATCAGGCCGGGGCAGTTCTCCACGATAAGCGAGCAACTCGGTACCCGGGCTGATCCCGCTGGCGAGCGTGCGGACGCTGACCTGCCCCGGACCCATCGCTGGCAGGTCAGCCGGGCGAAGTTCCACCGATCCCGGCGTGGAAATCACCACTTCCTGATGCTTCACGAAGTCTCCCAGACTGGACGACCATAGAGAATCATGTCGTCTCCCAGACGCTGGTAGTGCACGCCGGTGATCTTCGGATAGGTCACCGCACCAGCGGTCGCCTGCTCACCGAGCACTCGCGTGCCGCCGATCAACTGGGGAGACACGGTGATCACCAGCTGATCGACGAGCTGGGCGTCCAGGAATCCACGGATGATCCCGGCTCCGCCTTCGACCATCAGGCTGGAGATGGCGCGCGAGCCGAGCAGATCCAGCATCGCGCCAAAATCGACCCGGCCGTTTGCGGTTGCCTCAACAGGCACCACCTCAGCACCGGCCGCTTCCAGTGCAGCACGTCGCTCCGGATCATGATCGGCTGTCGTTATGATCCACGGCTTGTGATGCCCGGCCGTGAATACACTGGCGTCCGGCTGGAGCCGAAGATGACTGTCCACAATGATAGGCTGCGGGTTGGATCCTGGCACCAGGCGAACCGTCAGGCGGGGATCATCGGCCAGCGCCGTACCGATGCCAACCAGAATCGCATCATGCCCGGCACGAAGACGATGGGTCATCTTCATTGATTGCTTGCCGCTGATCGTGATCTGCTCACCCTGCTCACCGGCAATCGATCCATCGACACTCTGTGCATAGCTGATGGTCACCGCCGGCCGGGTGAACTTCTTGATCGTCATCGGCATCATGCTCACAGATTCGGCAGCAGCATGTCCATTCCCGTTGCCGTTTCCGTTGCTCTTCCCGTTTCCATTTCCGTTCCCATTGTGATGGGCGTGCTGTCCATTGGACGAGCCATTCCCGTTGCTCGTTGGAAGCACCGGCGCCACCGGCCCGAATGCGAGCATGTGGCTCATCCGGCTCGCTTTGGTACGGAGATAGGACAGATTGTCCGGGCTGGGGTCGATCTCGATCGGTACCCGACGAACAACGTTGATACCGAGCTCCTGCAGTGCGCTGATCTTCAACGGATTATTGGTCAGCACCTGAACCGACCGCACGCCGAGATCTTCCAGCATCTGCGCAGCAACGGTGTAGTCGCGGGAGTCTGCGGCATGGCCAAGCATCAGGTTGGCATCCACGGTGTCATGTCCGAGGTCCTGCAGATTGTAGGCACGGAGCTTCTCCAGCAAGCCGATTCCACGGCCTTCCTGCCGGAGGTAGAGAATCACCCCTCGTCCGGCAGCGCTGATCTCCTGCATCGATCGTTCGAGCTGTTCGCCACAGTCACAGCGCAGCGATCCGAGCACATCGCCAGTGAAGCACTCGGAATGGATGCGCATCAGCACGTCATCCTTTCCCGAGACATCACCGATTACCAGTGCCAGGTGCTCTTTGTTGTCGGCACTGCCAGAATACAGCACCAGTTGAAATTCGCCATTCGGGGTCGGAATACGCGTCGTAGCTTCCCGGGTCACTGCCGGGCCAGACGGTGCAATGGTCATCAAGAACTCTCCTGCGCTCAACCAAGAAATAGCGCTGGTTCAGATGCGAGGCAAATCAACCAGGGGGCCGCCTGATCGCCTACCTAATAGTAGGTTTACTCTCCGGGTGTTTAAGCAAGTACGATGCCAAGCATACACCGCTTCGATTACATCCGGTAAGAGAGTGTTAACGCAAAGACCGGGCCAGCCTGTGGCCGGCCCGGAAATTCACATCATCTGCAACTGGAAGGATCTTCGGTACGAAGGTCGACTAGTCGCCTGGTTGCGGATTGGCCGACGGCTGCTTGCTCGCCGATGGAACCCCTGGTGGGTCACCCGGCTTGCGTCGACGGCGTTCCACCAGATCCGGAGACGGCATCTTCACATTCCAGATCAGCTTCAACCGCGCCAGCAGTCGAAGGACGATTGCGGAGATATCGAACTGCCGCCAGTTCATTCCGTGATAGGCCATCGCCGGGAAGGCGTGATGGTTGTGATGCCATCCCTCACCAAAGGCGAGAAGACCGATCAGCAGATTGTTGCGGCTTTCGTCCTTGATTGCGAACGGCCGATCGCCAAACCGATGACAGACGGAGTTGACCGCCCACGTCACGTGGTTCACGACGGCGATCCGGACCAGCCCGCCCCAGAGCAGACCGTGCCAGCCAGCGATCAGGTAAGGGATCACCATGCCAACAACAACCCACAACAGGAACGTCCGGTCGAAGAACGAAATCAACGGATCCTGTGTCAGCTTCTTGGCGTATCGTTCACGATCCGCGGGTGGAGCCTTGAACAACCACCCCACGTGCGCGTGAAACAGACCCTCGAGCGGGCTATGCGGGTCGCCCTCTTCATCAGCATGAGCATGATGCTTCAGGTGATTCGCTGCCCAGTCGATTGCTCGTCCCTGAACGGCCATTGAACCAAGCATAAGGAAGATCGCTCGAACAACATTACTTGACTCGAAGCTACGGTGAGTCAACATCCGGTGATACCCGATGGTGATTCCCATTCCCGTCATGAGGTACAAAACAAAGAAGAGGGAAAGCTCCGTCCAGCCGATCATGCGCGCCCAGAGTGTGTACATTGCGTAGGCGGTTCCTACGAGCGGCGCGATTACAAATATAAGTAGCACTATGTGGCCACGCCACGTTCGACCCATTCATCCCCACTTTCGATAAACATGTTTGCGTACCACCAGATACCTGAGAACTTGAGCAGTCCCCAAATGTCTGCTCCAGTCGATCAGGTAACGCTCCAACTCTAACACGTCAGGCCGGAGATTCCATTCAGAAGAGGGCAAATTTTCCGCAAACCATCAAGAAAAACCGGGCGGGATTCCTGACTGTCAAGCCCTGAAGGGATCAATACCCCGGGTTACGAGGTCACTCCCCGATCGGACCGGATCGTCCGGTCGCTGGACCGGTATTTCATCAACCGTCCGGTGCAGCACCTTGCCTTTTTCACCGCGCTTGACCTCATACATCACCCGGTCAGCCGAATGAATCGCCTCGTCGACCGTCGCTGGAGGTACGTGCCAGGTGACACCGCCAATGCTCAATGTGACATTGTGCCCTCTCAGGTCCAGCAAGTTACTGGCCCGAGAGTGGATCTGATGAAGCACGCTCTCCGCCTGCTGGACATCGACCTCGTGCAGAAAGAGCATGAACTCGTCACCACCCTGTCGGGCAATCTCGTCTACTCGACGCACACTCGTCTTCAGCGCATCGGCGACTGCATGAATCACTCGATCACCACCGCTGTGACCGATCTCATCGTTGACATCCTTGAAGTCGTCGATATCGATATAGGCGAGCGTAAATGGGCGTTCATAGCGCCGGCAGTGCTCGAGCTCTCGCTCGGCCAGATCCCGGAAATACCGCGCATTGGCAACCCCGGTAAGATGATCGGTCATCGCCATCTTTCTGGCCTGCTCGAGTGCCTGCCGGACATGGCCGAGCAGCACGGCAAACGCGAAGTAGACGATGAACCGGCTCACGCCATCCCATAGCGCAGCAAAGGCGCTTGAATAGGGCATTCCGAGCGCAATGATCACCACCACCCAGATTAAGGTAGCCGCCAGCGCGAACATCCCGGAAACGCGATAGTGGAAACGCCAGCCGACAATTGCCACAGGAAGCAAGTAGAAGACAGAGGAAGCCAGCTCCGCTCCACTCACAAAATCAAGCACCCCGATAAAGATCAGAGTAGCTGAAGCAATTGCCAGTAAGAGGGATTGATCGACCGATTCAATACGAGCGAACATGCGCGAAATCATGAATCTCTTGACTTTCGGTGCCAGCACATCTGGCGATCAGCCTGACCCTGACCCATCACCGGTTGACTTATCAGAAATGGCAGTCTAGCAGAGTTGTTTCAGAAAAGCACCGGGAACGTTCCTGTTCCCGACACCCATCGCGCCACTCGTTACGCTTTTTCACATCATGCGGTCTAATCTTATAGAACGAGTACGCCACGAAGATCTCAACGATTACTGAGGTTCAAAGTCCTTCGCGATTCGCTATCAGGCGAAGTACTCGACGTCGACGGAGTTTCAGTCACCCGGTTCAGTTTCTCTAACCCACACGATGCAGACGTTGCGGAATTCCTCGTGTCCTCTAATTTCCCAGCGGCCCTCATGCCATGGCTCGTAAATGAAGAAGATAACGATCTACTGGTCTATGTGTGGGACATCGCTGGAATGAGCTTTCTCATGGGAGTCGAGGTCGCGGACAACGATGCAGCCGATCTGCCGGAGAGCGACTGGCTTGCCCTGGTTAGCGCGCAGCACCGCGTTGCCCAGGAAACCCTGTCTCCAGAAACCCTGTTTCCGGAATTCGATCGAGAAATGACCGATGAGGAACGTGCGCACGTTGAAGGCTCGTCCAGCGAAACCGGCATGGTCATTCCGGATCAGATCGATGATCTCAGGTTCATCCGGGAGCAGGATGGAGTTCACTTCGCCATCGGGACCTCGGATAACCGGAGGGTATGTGTCATCGCCGGAGGGGTTCAGGACGATGGGACCACAATGGGATCCAGCGGCTGCAACGCGATCTGGTACACCGCTATGGGTGGGACAGGAAGCTTCAACACGGGAGCCGATTCACCGTCGATCATGGCCTACCTGTTGCCACCAGGCTACGACGAGGTGATCGACGAAAACGGGGAAACCGTTGCTGAGGTCACTGATCAGTTGTTTGCGATGATCTGGGAATCCGGCGAAAGCAGTCCAGCTGAACTGATTGCCCGGGGACCCGATGGAGATCTGCACCTCGGTCTCGGCACATCAGGTCCATCGCAACGCGAGACGCCGCCAGGCCCCGAAGCGCCCTAGGATCCAGCCCGGCACAGTCACTTCACACCGCACAGCAAAAGGGAGGGCCGAGTGCCCTCCCTTTATCCTTTTCGATACTCTCTCCCCTCTCCCAGAATTGGGAGAGGGGTCGGGGGTGAGGGCGATTACTGAATCCGGACCGCTGAATGGTATCGCGGTCCCCAGTAGTCATCCCAGAGGTTGCTGATCACGACGCCGACACTCGGGTTAGCGGCGTTGATGAACTGTCCACCACCAATGTAGATGCCTGCGTGCGACAGACCTGGCTGATAGGTGTTCTGCTGGAACACGATATCGCCGGGCTGCAGGTTGCCTGACGACACCGGAGTGCCGAACGAGGCCTGGCTGTGCATGTCCCGTGGGAATCCACCGCCGGTGATCTGGTTGACCACATAGTAGGTGAAGCCGGTGCAATCGAAGCTGCTCGGGCCAGTTGCTCCCCAGACATACGGGGCGCCCTGGAACTGCATCGCCACATTGACGATCTGCTGGCCAGCACTGCTGCTCGCCGGAGCGGACTGCTGCGCCTGCTGTGGTTCCGGCTCTGGCTCGGCCTGAGCCTGCGGTGCTGGTTCCGGCTCTGGTTCTGGTTCTGGCTCGGGTTCCGGTTCTGGCTCTGGAGCTGCCTGCTGCGGCTCTGGTTCCGGCTGTGGTTCTGGTTGTGGCTCTGGTTGTGGCTCGGGCGCTGGCTCTGGCTCCGCAGCCGGCTCACTGGCAACCTGAGCGCTACCGCCCGGAATCGTGATCTCCTGACCTGGATGAATCAGGTCCGGATTTGAGATTCCGTTGGCTTCATAGTTGATGATTGCTGTCAGGGTTACACCATGCGAGTTTGCGATGCTCTGCAGCGTGTCGCCTGGCTGAACCGTGTAGCTGGTCAGTGACGTCTCCACAAAGCTGGCATCGCCCGGGATCTGGATCTGGTCACCTGGGTAGATGCGATCCGGGTCTGCCAGGCCATTCACCGAAATCAGCGTAGACATGTCTACACCGTACTGATTGGCGATGTCCTTCAGCGTGTCGCCCGGCTGAACTGCGTGGGTGGAACCACCGTTGCTGGCCGGCGCAGAGGTAAGCGAGTCACCCGAAGACTGCGAATCATCGACCGTCTGGAAACTGCCGGTGCCATCGTTGTCTGATGGCGCTGCCTTGGCACTGTTCGGCGAGAAGCCCTGTGCCACCGTGCCGGAACCAATGGTGGCCACCGTCAGGGCAACCATCATCGGGTATTTCAGCTTCGGTGAAATGTGAAGCGGGATCGATTCTTTCTGGCGATAGATGATCGTTGGCGGAAGATCATCCCGATAGGGGACCCAGTATCCCGGGTCGTTCTCGGTTGTGGAGGCCAGTACTGCCTCTGCCCACGGATTCATCAGCTCGGCATCATCCGGGGTATCAGGACTCGTACGACCAATCTCACGTGCCGTCAAGGTTGTCGTTGTTGACGTCGGCGGAATCCAGCCAAACTGACGTTCTGAACGGTGCGAGGCACCTTCCATATCTTAATTCCCTCCCTGGTTCGATGTTGGCTACAACGCGCGCTTGTTTCAGTACGATCCGGCGCGAATATTCTCCCCATTCGCGCTCAAATTTTAACGCGCGCAGTATACGCCCTGACCAATGATAACTGCAACGTTCGCACCGGAGGTACATCCGGTGCTCCGGGTGAGTGTAAACGTACACCCTTAAATTCTCCTGAATTCTGATCAGGGAATCGATTGATTCATCCTGCGGGAATACATTGCCGGATAGTTCACCAACTGGGGGCCTGTTCTGATCGAACAGGCCCCCGGTGCAACACGATGCGTGGCTCAGGAAACACCGACTTCGTCGGCAAATCGTCGGATCATTTCGATGTGATCCGACGGCGATTTCAGCCCCATCCGCATGGTGTTGACGCTGAGATGGGTAGCGCCGAGGTCGCGCCAGCCTTCGAACTCTGCCTTCCAGACGTCCGGCGATTTATCCATCAGTGACACGCGAGCTTCCATCCCGAACTCGTCAGGATCCCGGCCAGCCTCAGAAACATACTGGCGAATCGTCTCCACGATCTGCTTGCCTTCATCGTCCGGTGGGAACTGCGGCATGAATCCATCGGCCAGGCGGGCGGCCCGGCGGTAAGCGATATCGGTCTTGCCACCCAGCCAGATCGGGATCGGGCGCTGCACCGGCAGCGGGTTGATTCCTGCCTCGGGAATGGTGTGATATTCACCCTTGTAGTCGATCGTCTCGTTGATCCACAGCTGGCGCATGAGATCCATCTGCTCTTCCTCACGCTTGCCGCGGTTCCGGAAGTTCTCGTTCAAACCAACGTACTCGAGCTCGTTCCAGCCCACGCCAATTCCGAGTCGAAATCGCCCTTTGTTGAGCACATCGAGGCTGGCGGCCTGCTTGGCGAGCAGAACAGTCTGGCGCTGTGGGGAAATGATGACGCCGGTGACGAACTCCAGATCGCTGGCGATTGCCGACATGTACGCAAACAACACGAACGGTTCGTGAAAGACATCAGTGGCGCTATATGGGCCAGACCAGTCGGGGCGGTTTTCCAGCGAGGCGCCCAGCACATGGTCGTAGGCCAGGATGTGACGAAAGCCAAGCTCCTCGGTGACGTGTGTGTATTCCCGAATAAATCCAGGATCTGTTCCGCTCTCGGTCTGCGGAAAGACAACTCCAACGCGCATGTTCTTGAACTCCTCAAATTGTCGGCCGGCAAAAACTATCCATCAGCATCAACACGCAATGCGGGGTGATTCATTCCGAATGAATCGACAACGTCAGGCCCGAATACCGTAATTCGCTCGTAGCGCCTTTCCGATCTCCATCCAGTCCGCCCCAACATGCGGCACGTCGTGGGTGCCCAGATCGCGATCCTTGAATCCGCTGGATGTCGAGACACAGACCACTGGGCCGCGAACCGGCAAACCTCGCTCGACGGCATGTCGCAGTCCAGCAATACTCGACGAGCTCGAAAGCTCCTGCCAGACACCGGATTTTCCAGCCTGGATCCGGGCCTCCTGCATCTCCTGATCACTCACCAGCACCGGGAAGCCATCAGTCCGGTGAAGGCCCGCCCGGCCGCGTATTCCGCCGATCGTATTGCCGATTGCGTAAGCATCGGTCGGGTTCGGATCGACAGTCGTCACCGGGACATCCTGGCGTATCGCGTTGGCCAGCGGTCCACGGGCGCCTGGCTCACAGGAGACCAGCACCGGTACATCCTCCACGATACCCAGATCACGAAGCTCCACGAACCCTTTGGCGACGCCCATCAGCATCTCTCCATAACCGGTCGGCACGAAGACCGTTCCCGGAACCCGGTTCCCCAGCTGGCGGAAGAGCTCCCAGGCAATCGTCCGATAGCCTTCGGTGCCGAACGGATGGCCGGTATGGAACGTCGTCTGATTGCTGACCGGTTGATAGCCGAGATGTTCCCGAACCATACGCACGGCCTCCCAGCGAACCTCACTCGGAGCCGCGATCACCGCAGCACCATACCCGAGCGCGAAACTGATGATCGCCCTGGGAGATTCGGCCGAGGCGAGCATCACACACGGAATACCTGCCCGGGCGGCAAACGCCGCAGCTGACGCTCCATGATTTCCGGAGGAAGCAACCACGATGCCGGGAGCGCTGGAATGGACCGCCGCACTGACCGTGCAGAGATTCA
>SLFF01000074.1 GCA_007124395.1 Thermomicrobiaceae bacterium
ATCCCAGGCCGCGGGTCGGCTGGCTGGGGAGACGCATCACCTCGGGCAACGCCCCCGAAGACCTCGGCTGTTCTCACTGTTCGAGCAACGTGACCTGGACTCGGATGATCCGACGGCGATTCCGATGCTCCCGGGCGAGGTGAGTGAGTTTGACCTGCCGATGGTGGTGCTCGTCAATGAGAGCACGGCAAGTTCGGCAGAAATCGTCTCCGGCGCACTTCAGGATTACGAGCGAGCAACGATCATCGGTACGGTGACCGCGGGCAAGGGATCGATTCAGCGGATTCACACGCTGGAAGATGGATCCTCGGTTCAGGTGACAATCGCTGAATGGCTGACCCCGGATCAGAACGCGATTCAGGGTGACGGCATTACGCCGGATGTCGTGATCGAGCTGGAAGATCTCGAAGATCAGGACGACTTCGACGAGGACGTTCAGCTCGAGCGGGCGATCGAGTATCTGCTCAACGGAGAGCTCGACGACGAGTAATCAGGATCAGCAACTGAACGGATCAGAGAACGGGCGGTCGAAAGGCCGTCCGTTTTCGTGCTCAGACTTCTGTTCGAAGCGCGGTGTGGATCTCCTCGAGGACGACTGGGTCGCGCTCGTGATGGGCCAGTTCGCGCAGCGCCGGCCTGGCGCCGTCGAGATCGATCTGCGCCATCGCCCATGCGGCGTGCTCCCGGGCGATCGAGCGATCGTGGGTTCTGGCGGTTCGCTGCAGGAGTTCGATATCGTCGTCGCTTCCGATGTTCCCCAGAGCGACCAGCGCGTTGCGAACCATTCCGGACCACTTGGCACGCATGACCGCTGTGCCGCTGAATTCTTCGCGAAACTCGGCTTCGCTCATGGAGATCAGCCAGTGGAGAGGCGGGAACGCGTGGTCGATCGTTCTGGGAACGAACGATGGCTCGTCCACGGCCTTTGCCGCCGCGGTATACGGGCAGATGTCTTGGCACATGTCACACCCGAACACCCAGTCTCGCATCTTGTGCCGCAGCTCCCGGGGAATCGATTCTCGCGACTCGATGGTCTGAAACGAGATACATAGCGGCGTATGGAGCGTGTAGTCGTCCACCAGCGCTCCGGTCGGGCAGATATCGAGACAGCGTGTGCAGCGCCCGCATTTCGGTCGCATTGGGGGGTCGTGCTGAATGTCGATATCGAGGACAACCTCGCCCAGCATTAGCCATGATCCCCGACGCGGACTGATGATCATGGTGTTCTTGCCGTACCACCCCAGCCCGGAGCGGGCGGCAATCGCCCGATCGACTACGCGGGCTGTGTCGACCAGGAGCCGGGCTTCGATCGACGCCCCGATTTCGGCCTCGAGTAACTGGTGGAAGTGCTTCATGCGTTGTTTCAGGGTCTTGTGGTAATCGCGGCCCCAGGCATAGCGGGAGATCCGACCCCGGGGAACTCCATCGTGTGGATGCTGAATGTCTGGCATCCAGTAGGGAATGCCGACGCTGATGATGCTGCGCGCGCGTTCGTGAAGGTTTCGCGGGTTGGCAGAAAAACGAGCCCGCTCTTCGGTGAACCAGTGGAAACCGTCGAGGTGACCATGACGAATCCGATCGACGAGCAGATCTTCCAGTTCCGACCCGAACGAGTCAGCCGGACCGACCGCGGACAGGCTCAGACCGGCTTCAAGGGCAATTTCGCCAACGCGCTGGCGCTCAATCTGAACTCGCTGCACGGATCTCATCGGATTCTCGAATCCTGGCGGTCTGTAAGAAGGCTTCGACGTCGGTCAGTGACGGCAGCGCTGCCCGGGCGCCATGTTTTCTGGTGGCGAGTGCGCCCATCGCATTGGCGAATCGTCCCACCTGTTCGAGATCGAACCGGTTGAGGATTCCCCAGGCCATACCGGCCGCGAAGGCGTCACCGGCGCCGGTGGGATCGACTACATCGACCTCGAAGGCAGGGATCTCGATTGCTTCATCTCTGGTGACCATGATGCATCCGTTGGCGCCATCGGTGAACGCAGCGAACCGCACCTGAGAGAGCACCATCTCCTGCTGGAACCGGGCGATAGCTCCCTGTATCGTTTCCTGTTCCGTGGCGTGCATCAGCTCGCGAACGTGCCCGGCAAGATAGTCATGGCGGAGGGCCAGTTCTAACGCCTGAAATGGCTTCAATTCAGCCAGAAAGGTCATTGTCCCGAAGATCCGGGTTCGCGGCGACACGTGCATCGGAAGATCGAGCAGGAGCAGTCTCAGGCGGGCGTCGTCGAGATCGACCAGTACCAGGTCTTTCGCGAAAAATGGCTCCACCGGAAGTTGATCACCGTGCTTCAATCGGGCGCCCTGCACCCAGAGAATCGTGCGATCACGGTTGTCCTGATCGCCGGAGATGAGGATGACGCCCCGGTCGGTCGGTTCGTCGGAGCGCAGCAGCACGTTCTCGATGTCACAGCCTTCAGCCGCGAGTTCTTCGATCAGGTGTCGACCAGTCGAATCATCGCCGACTCTCGCGGCAAGACTCACCTCGACCCCGAGTCGAGCCAGCGCGGTTGACGTATTCCCGGTGGTGCCGCCAGACTGCTCAGTGATCGACCGAACGATATGGTAGGTACCTTCGGTGGGATAAGCACCAGTGTCGATCAACTGATCCCAGGTGAGCATTCCGAAAGCTCCGACCGTGAAGGGCGCTTGCTGGCTCATGTCGCTGTTCCCAGAACTGCACGACACGGCGAACCATCGTATCCGTCGATACGTAGTGGCAAGCAATAGAGCGTGTAGTGGCCCGGTTCAACGTTTCTGAGATCAACCGTCTCGAGAATGATCAACCCGGCACCGAGGATGATTCGGTGTGTCTTTCCGCCCGCTTTGAACGGCTCGACCGAGTGATAGTCAATCCCGATGAAGTCCAGTCCCCTGTTGACAATCCACTCGGCGCCATCCGGTGCGATCCCGATGTAGGACTCTTGAAACTGGGTTGGCGAAGTTGTCCACAGATCCGAGTTTGTTGTCTTCAGAATGACACGGGTGCTGTTCTCGGGGATCCCCGCGGCTTCCAGATCGCTTGCTGAAATGTGGGTGGTGCAATGGGTGAGATCAGCGACATAGCACGGACCGATCAGCCGATCGGGTGTCAGTGCCTCGAGTCGTTGGCCATCCTCGATGAAGTGCCACTCGGCGTCGACATGTGTCCCGGTATGGGTACCGATTCCGAGCCGGGTAATGTTGGCCCCGGCGCCATCAGCGATACGGGATGCCGGCGGCATCGTAATCCGAGGATCGCTCGGCCATACGGGAAGGCTCTCGCTGAGCGATACGCTGATATCAAGGTACTTCTCTGCCATCAACTATTCCTGTCCACTGCACAAACAACGGCCCGATACCTATTGTACCGGGCCGGAAAACATACTCGGTTATCAGGCGATCCATCGACGTCAGCCGCTAGACGTTCGCGGTATCTTTCGGTTCACGCCATTCTGCGAACTGCTCGTCCTCTTCGAGGATGCTGGTGATCTCTTCCTTGAGAGCCGGCACGATCTCGTTCTCCATCACCCGGCGAAGGATCTTGCCCTTGCGGAAGATGATCCCCTTGCCGCGTCCGGCTGCTACGCCGACATCGGAGTCCTTGGCCTCGCCCGGTCCATTGACGACGCAGCCCATGACCGCCACCTTGATCGGTGCCTTGATGGTCTTGAGATACTCGTCGACTTCGTTTGCGAGGGAAAAGAGATCGACTTCCACCCGGCCGCAGGTCGGACAGGCAACCATGGTTGCGCCGTGCTGTCGGAGTTCCAGGCTTTTGAGAATCTCGTAGCAGACGAAAACCTCTTCGACCGGGTCAGTCGTCAACGAAACGCGGATCGTATCGCCGATCCCGGCCGCCAGCAGCGTGCCGAGTCCGACTGCTGATCGAACCGATCCTGCTTTCGGCGTTCCTGCTTCGGTGACGCCGAGGTGGAGCGGATAGTCGTTCAATTTCGCCATACGTGAGTACGCTTCGAGCATGATCGGAACCTCGAACGCCTTCAGCGAGATCTTGATGTCGCCGAAGTCGAGATCTTCCAGAATGCGCACGTGTCCAAGTGCGGTTCGCACCATGTGCTCAGCGACGAGTTCCACCTGAGACAGGTTGGACTCCGCCATCTCGTCGACGAATTCACGAGACATTGGTGGCAAAGAGCCGAAGTTGGCACCGACACGAATCGGAATCTCTCGCTCCTTGGCTGCCATCACAACTTCCCGCACGTCTTCGTGCTTCCGGATGTTGCCCGGGTTGAGCCGAATCCCGTGGATTCCGGCCGCGATCGCTTTCAGCGCCAGCGTATGTTCGAAGTGAATATCCGCGATCAACGGAACCTGGGCATAAGGGACGATGTCCGGAAGGGCCGCCGCGGCAACCCGGTCGGGAACGGCCACGCGAACGATTTCGCATCCGGCATCGGCGAGTTCGGCGATCTGCTCAAGTGTCGCTTTCGGATCTCGAGTGTCAGACGTGGTCATGGACTGGACGCGAATCGGTGCGTTGCCGCCTATCTGGACGTCACCTACATGAATCGCGCGGGTTTTCCTTCTCGAGGCCATCATAATATGGAGATCCTCCTGTTTCGTATTCGCCGCTCGTATCAGGGCGTTCGTTCTCATTCTATTCTATCTGAGCAGTATCTGCGTTCCCGCTCTAATAGATGTTAGGGCAAGATTGAGTCCCCGCTTATCAACCGGTCGATATCCAGGAACATAATGAAGAACATCAGGCCGAGCAGCAACACCAGTCCGATCAGATGGACCATGCCTTCTCTTTCCGGCGAAACTGGCTTTCCGCGCAGAGTCTCGATCAGCACGAATAACAATCGGCCGCCATCGAGTGCTGGCAACGGCAACAGGTTGAGTATGCCGAGGTTGAGCGACAGCAGAATCGTGAGATTGGCAAGAGCTATCCAGGCCGGTTCCGGACTCACCTCGAGTACCTCTGAGGCGAGTTGTCCCATCCCGATTGGTCCGGCAATGCCGTCCAGCGGCGCCTCGCCGGTGATCAGCATCATGATTCCTTCGTAGAAGGCGGTCAGGATGTTCCAGGTCTCGACGAATCCGAGCGGAATGATCTGCCAGAAAGGAACCGAATCTGCATCGATGTCCTGCTGGACCATCAATCCGATCTCGGGTGGCAGATTTTCCTCATCTGCCTCAGGAACTGTCAGCGAAGTCTCGACCGTCTCCCCGGCCCGCTCCACCGTGATATCGAGTTCCTGACCGGCGTACTCGTTGAGCATGATCGAGAAGATCGCTGCGTCAGTGACGTCGCGTCCGGCAACCGAGAGGATGCGGTCTTCAGCTTGCAGATCGGCTTCTGAGGCCGGACTGTCGGGCTCGATATCGCCGACGTGCAGACTGGCTCTGGGTGAGCCGGTAATCTGAATGCCCGTGCGGCCCTGTTCCGGCGGTGGGTCTTCGCGCGGTTCAACGGTGGTATCGATGTTTTCACCAGCCCGCAAAACGGTAACTGACATTTCGTCACCAGCGTGATCGTTGGTGGTTGTGACCACATCTGCCATGTCATTGACATCTGAGCCACCGGCGGCGAGGAAGCGATCTCCAGGTTCCCAGCCGGCCGCCGCAGCCGGGGAGTCTGGCTCCACCTGCGCAACGTAGACATGGTTGACTGGCTCGCCGCGAACGCCGATAAGGACCATGACCAGAATGATCGCCAGCGCGAAGTTCATCATGGACCCGGCGCCATAGAAGAACGTGCGCTGGAGTTTGCCCTTGGCGTGCAGGCTGTCATGGTCAGCGGCCGAGCCATCTTCACCGTGCACCCGGACGAATCCGCCGAGTGGGATGGCGTTCATTGAATAGATGACGCCGCCGCGCTCACGCCCGAATACTCGTGGAGGCAGGCCGAGGCCGAACTCTTTAACACGGATTCCGACCATACGTGCGCTGGCGAAGTGACCTATTTCATGGACGAGGATAAGAATTGCGAGGATCGGGATGATATACAGAGCGCTCAATGAACCTGCCTTCGGTCAGTGATGCAGTCAGGCGAGTAACTGGAGAACGCTGATGCGATCTGGCGTGATACGCCATCGATAATCGTACCGGGGGCCAAAAACGGGCGTCAACTGAGATGTCGAAAGATCTGCCTGACGTCATCTGGCCGAAACGTGCCGCGTTCCTGTGTGAGTGTACCCCGTAGGCTGAGGGACTCGCAGGGAGATGTGGAAAGCGTGTTAGAATGTTGCGGCCGCGTACCGTGCGTTCGCGGTAGTGATTGCCCGTAGGCTTCAAGCACATATTGGAGTAATGCGAATGATTATCGGGGTTCCGAAGGAGATCAAGGACAACGAGAACCGTGTGGCGGTTACACCGGGTGGTGTCCGCGAATACGTAGCGAATAACCACACGGTGCTGGTTGAACAATCTGCCGGGGCCGGAAGCGGGTTTACGGACGACGAGTATAAGGCCGCGGGCGCCGAACTCGTTGCTACTCACGAAGATGTGTTTGCGCGCTCCGAGATGATCGTCAAGGTCAAGGAGCCGATTGCACCGGAATACCCACTGCTCCGAGAGGGTCAGATCCTCTACACCTATTTGCACCTGGCAGCCGAAGAAGAGCTGACAAAGGTGCTTACGAACCAGAAGGTAAACTCACTGGCGTATGAAACGGTACAGCTGCCGGATCGAAGCCTCCCATTGCTGGCGCCCATGAGCGAAGTTGCCGGGCGCATGGCAACTCAGGTCGGTGCACAGTACCTGACACGAACCCACGGCGGCCGAGGCTTGCTGCTGGGTGGTGTCCCTGGCGTTGCTCCGGCGAAGGTAGCAGTCGTCGGTGGCGGTATTGTCGGGACCAACAGTGCACAGATGGCACTGGGTCTGGGCGCCGAAGTGACGATTCTGGATATCAGCATGGATCGACTGCGCTACCTGGATCTCGTCCTGCATGGTCGAGTCCGGACGATGGCCTCGAACAAGGGCAATCTCGAAGATGTGATTGCCGAGTCAGACCTGGTCATTGGTGCGGTTCTGATTCCGGGCGCAAAAGCGCCTAAACTTGTCTCGCGGGACATGGTCGCAAGCATGAATGACGGTGCAGTACTGGTTGACGTTGCTATCGATCAGGGCGGCTGCATCGAAACCATCAAGCCGACCACGCACAGCGCCCCAACCTATATCGAGCATGGCGTGGTTCACTATGGAGTGACCAACATGCCGGGCGCGGTGCCGCGAACCAGTACCATTGCATTGAGCAATGTCACCTTGCCATATGGCCTGAAACTGGCAAAGCTCGGTTTCGAGAACGCAGTCAAGAGCGACCAGTCACTGGCACTTGGCGTCAACACCTATGATGGACACGTCACCTATGAGTCAGTGGCAACCGCGTTCGGCATGGAGTTCACTCCGCTGAACAAGGTTATTGCCTGAGGGGCCGAATCCGACCGGCACTGAACGATTTCCCGGTTATACAGACCAGCGGGGCAGAGAACCGGGACCGCATCGTCGGAAGTTAGCGATGCGAAGAATGCAGGGGGAACAAATGGAGCAGCAGGTTGCCCGATTTCTGGAGCAGCTTGAGACTGAACGTGGTTTCTCGAACAACACCATCTCGGCCTATCGGAATGACCTCCGACAGTTTCTGAGTTTCATGGAGAGTGGTCGAGTAATCCAGTCCTGGCAGGAGCTTGGTGAGGGTCACCTGACCAGCTATGTGCTGCATTTGCGTGAGCGCGAGTACGCACGGTCGACGATCGCCCGCAAAGTCGCGGCGGTGAAGTCGTACTGCCACTTCCTCGTTCGAGAGGGCGTACTTCGAGCGGATCCCAGCGATAATCTGGCATCGCCACGGGTCGACAAATTCGCCCCGAAGGCGATCAGTGAGGAATCTGTCCGCCTCCTACTGGCCAAGCCGGAAGAGTTGGGAACCCCCGAGGCGTTGCGAGATAAGGCAATGCTGGAGACTCTGTACGCGACCGGTATGCGGGTGAGCGAGCTTACTTCGCTGGACGTAGCCGATTTTGACCTCGCTCGAAGCGAGATCGTTTGCGGGAAGCGTCCGGATCGCGAACGTCGCATTCCGGTTTGCGACACGGCGGTTGATGCGTTGACGAAGTACCTCACCGAGGGGCGACCGCATCTTCGCGGTGCGACGACCGTGTCAGCGCTGTTCCTGAATCACCGTGGTAACCGGCTGACCCGGCAGGGGTTCTGGCTGATTCTGAAGGCCTACGCTGATGCATGCGGTATCGCCGATATCACTCCACACACGATCCGCCACTCGTTTGCGGTGCATAAACTGGCAAATGGCTCAGAGATCCGGGACATCCAGCAGATCATGGGGCATATGAGTCTGTCTACGACTCAGGTGTACCAGCAGGTTATCGGCAAAGATGGCCATGACCCCAGTATCGCCAATCATGATGGACTCGACAAAGACGGCGTGCTGGTAGAGGAAGTCGAGCGTGTCAGGGAGCGTCCGAGTACAACCGACTAGCATCACGTATGATTAGTGAAGAACCCCTCGTCATTTCACGATGAGGGGTTCGTTGTTGCTTGAGTTCGCCCCGATGTGGTGCCAGAGAGGATTTCAGAATGGCTGACGATCAGCAATCATCGGTAAGCATGGATACCATCGTTGCGCTCGCCAAGCGTCGTGGTTTCGTCTACCCCGGGAGTGACATCTACGGAGGTCTGGCGAACACTTGGGAGTTCGGCCCGCTGGGGGTCGAGATCAAGCGCAATATCAAGAGCGCATGGTGGCAGTATTTTGTTCAACGGCGAGCCGATGTCGTTGGCCTCGATGGCGGAATCCTGCTTCATTCCAAGGTCTGGGAAGCGTCCGGACACATCTCGGAATTCTTCGACCCGCTGATCGATTGCCGGAATTGCCGGGCACGATATCGTGCAGATACGCTGGTGGAAGACAAACTCGGCCAGCCGGCAGAGGGTATGTCCACTGAAGAGTTGACGCGGATTCTTCACGGGGCCGATATGGCCTGCCCTGCCTGTGGTCAGAAGTCGTGGACCGATGTTCGCCAGTTCAATCTGATGTTTCAGACCCACCTCGGGCCCGTCGAGGAATCAGGCACCAAGGTTTTCTTGCGGCCGGAAACGGCGCAGAACATCTTCGTCAACTATAAGAACGTCACCCAGACGACCCGGGTCAAAGTTCCGTTCGGAATCGCTCAAATCGGAAAGGCGTTTCGGAACGAGATCACCCCCGGCAACTTCATCTTCCGGGTGCTCGAGCTCGAGCAGATGGAGATCGAATACTTCATCAAGGAAGAAGACTGGGAAGAGTCGTTCAACCACTGGCGGGACCAGATGGCCGAGTTCTACCGCTGGATTGGCCTGAAGGAGGAACGAGTCCGGGTGCGTGAGCACGAGCAGGATGAACTCTCTCACTATTCCAAGCGAACGGTCGATTACGAGTACAAGTTCCCGTTTGGCTGGAAAGAGTTGAGTGGCCTGGCGTACCGGACCGACTTCGATCTCCGGAAGCACCAGGAACATAGTGGGGTCGACATGACCTACTACGATCAGCCGAACGAGGAACGCTTCCTGCCGCACGTCATCGAGCCAACTATGGGTGTCGAGCGCCTGTTGCTGACACTGATCCTCGACGCCTACAACGAGGAGAGCGTCACCGACGTCAATGGCAAGGAATACCAGCGGACCGTTCTGAAGCTGCACCCGCGGATCGCTCCGTACAAAGCGGCGGTCTTGCCGTTGTCCAAGAAGCCGGAGCTGTCTGGCAAGGCGATGGAGATCGTTCGGGAGCTGCGTGATCACATCTCGGTGGAATATGACGAAACGCAGAGCATCGGGCGTCGTTATCGTCGACAGGACGAGATCGGTACGCCATACTGCGTCACCGTTGATTTCGAAACACTGGATGATGAGGCGGTGACAGTGCGTGATCGGGACTCAATGGCGCAGGAGCGAATCTCACTGTCAGAGCTGAAATCGTACCTGCTCGAGCGATTGAACCAGTAGTCTGCCTACCGGCCGATCCGGCTTTCCCGGATCGGCCGATGAGTGTCTCAACGCTGACTAGAAGTCATCCTCGTCAAGCAGTCGCTCGGAGAGCGTGTTGAGTTCCTCATCCGAGTAGTAGTGAATGACGAGCCGCCCACCTTTTCGCCCTCGCTTCAACTCCACACGAGTGCCCAGCGATCGCTGGAGCCGGCGTTCGAAATCCTGAACATTCGGATCTTTTGCAGGCTCAGCGGTGGATCGTTCGGTGGAGTCTGTTCTGCCCTCGTTCCACTCCCGCACCATTCGCTCGGTCTGGCGCACCGTGAGCCGGCGATTGAGGACGAGTTCGAGCCCGGCAATCTGATCGACTGAACTGGGTAATCCGAGCAGAGCGCGCGCATGGCCCTCGGTAATCGTTCCCGCCATCAACGCCTGCTGAACCTCTTCTGGACATTGCAGAATCCGGAGCGCATTGGTGATGGTGCTGCGGTTTTTGCCGACACGATCCGCCAGATCGCCATGTTTCAACCCGAAATCTTCGATGAGTTGTCGATAGGCGGCGGCTTCTTCCAGAACGTTGAGGTCGGCCCGCTGGATGTTTTCGATCAGTGCGATCTCC
>SLFF01000010.1 GCA_007124395.1 Thermomicrobiaceae bacterium
CCGCGTAGGAGAAGCGGATCTCCGCATCCTCCGGGATACTGTTGAGCACGAACCCGCCATCCTCGCCGGTTTCAGCCGAGGACACCGCTGATCCATCCTGAATCGCTTCCACCAGGACCCCCGCCATCGGCGATTCGTCGACACGGTTAGTCACCTGACCGGTCATCGTTGTCGGGCGTAATGCGATTTCAATGGATTCGGGGTCGATATCTTCGCTCGTTGCGGGGAGAACATATTCGGCGGAGTCGTAGCCGTCGAGGGAGATGACGATTGTGCCGGTATCGTCGCCACGCAGGCTGAACGTGCCGTCGCTGCTCGTGTTTGTCTCCCGATCGCCAAGCTGAACCAGGGCGTTATCGACGCCTTCGCCGGTATAGGCATCGAAGACGCGACCGCCGTGGCCGGTTCCTGACACGAACTGTGTCCAGATGAGTGTGATGATGATTAGGAGCAACGGAATGATGAGCAGCAGGCTGAACCACCAGCTGACAGCACCCCAGCGACGTGACGACGGAGGTGAGGCATATGGATGCTGACTCGAGATCACCAGGTCTCCTCCTCACCGTGTTGGACACGGTGTTCAGTGCTTCGCGTGAACCGCGCAAACAATCACGTGCAGCACGAAGAGCGTCCGAATAGCTCTGCGTTGTCGAACTTGTCCGAGAGGCGATTCGACGTCGCGCTGATTGCCAAATTATGCCACAGGAACTCCGGTGTGGTGCGCGTGACGCAGTGTCAACATACCGATTCAATCGCGCAAAGATAGCCTGAAATTCGTACCTTTCGCGGACCAATCCGCGAACCGGCTGCCGCTATCGGGAGATTCCCGGACAGCCAATCAGGAACTGCCTGACAGGGTGACAAGCTAACCTCTGGAGTCAGTCGTTCTCCGCTGAGTCGACGTCTTCCTGGGGCTTCACGAACACGGTAAGGAGGACAAGGATCCCAGTAACGATAAAGGCCGTCTCCATGCCAATGCGTCCACCGAAAACCCCCATCACTGCCGGGCCACTGATCGTTCCGAGCGCAAGGAAGGTCTGCGTAGCACTGAAACCTGTCCCGGGCTGGTTCGGGAAGACGATCGAGTTCCAGGTCACGAGCAGAGAGCTCATCGCCATGAAACTCGCGCCGAACAATACGGACGACATCCCCAGCGCCAGCAGGGACATCGGCGCGGCCCCGAGTACCAGCGTGGCAATACCCAGCGCCAACAAGATCCCGACCAGCGAGCGGCGCAACCCTAGACGGTACATCACGTCGCCAGTGGCAACGCCAGCGATCCCGGCAGCTCCCACCACGGCCCAGAAGATCGGCCCGGCCGATTCGGCGAATCCACCTGCGTCGGAGATCAGGTCCACCGCATAGGTCCAGTACACAGTCCCACCGAACCCAAACGAGGCTGCCACCGCGAAGAGGCGCGTCGAACTGGATCCGATAAACCATCGGGGCTTGAGTTCAGGTTGCTCTGCCGCGTCGTCTTCGTCATCTTTCTGATGCGGACCTGAGGGGAGAAGAAATGCGTCCCAGACCGTGACAGCGATTGCCACCACCGCGAAGGCAATCCAGGCCCCCCGCCAAGCTCCACCAGCCACCAGCGCCGCAGGGCCAGCCACCAGGATACCGAAGGTCGTTCCAGTCGTAATGATCGACAGGGTTCGGCTCTGGATGTCCGGACTGATCATCCGCGCCACGGCATCCGAGAACGGTGCCCATGCCCATCCAGGACTGGTGGCTGCCAGGATCACACCGATCACCAGAAGGATCGTGTTCTGAGCCAGTGCGATCATCAACATCCCGCCCGCCGCCGACAGACCCCCGATCACCACCAGAGGTCTGGGACCAACCCGGGCCACCAGCGCTCCGGTAGCGAGGAGAGCAGCGAGATAACTCGCGTAGGCTCCGGCGGCGATGAAACCGAGCGCTTCCGTCGAGAGGCCGAAGTCCTCCCGGAACTCGGGGACGAACAGTCCATAGCCATAGCGAGCGAAACCGAAAGCCACGGCGATGGAAAGCAGCCCCGCAGGTGCGAGTTGTTTAGACGGGTTCATCGACATTCCTACTTACGTCTGGGGATTCTCATTGGAGGCATGCTCGGCAGGAATCTCTGAATCAACGTGACGATACGGTGAACTCATAGCACGAGTTCGCCGGTATCATCTACGCATCTGAGATGCCGGGGAATTGGTCGGGGCTATCGGTGGTTGCGAACCTCCGTGTTCGCCCGTCTCAGGACCGCAATCCCGAGGCTACTCTTGGCTCGCAGACCGAAAATCCTGCTTCTCCTGGGCGATGAAGCTGTTGATCATCGTGCGGTAGACGGCCTCGGCGATATCCGGCGATAGACCCTCATCTGAGGCAAGGGGGCGAATCTTCGTGATCACCGCTTCGACTCGGGCTGGCGCTTCAACATCTGTCTCGCTGACCTTGAAGCGGGCTGCCTGCAGAACATAGCCGCTCCGCTCCGCCATCAGACGCACGATCTCCCGGTCGATCCTGTCGATGTTCGAGCGAACCTCTTCAAGGCTGGAAACGGCTCCCTCGTTGCTCATGACTACCTCTCTTCTTTTGTGTGCGAGTTGCTATTGCCCGCATGATACCAGTCCAGACATGAGGCTTTGGAGAGCGCAATTGACACTCACGAGACGTTCGCCAAATAAATGCGTTGGCCTAGAACAGCAGTAAGGTCACTCCTGCTTCAATTCCTCGTCAGCTGGGTCGAAACCATATCGCCCCGGGCGGTCCC
>SLFF01000354.1 GCA_007124395.1 Thermomicrobiaceae bacterium
AGAAGAAGGGCCTGAGATGTCGTGCTGTGGATGCTCCGCCTCGGCCATACCGTTCCATTGACACGTCGGCTTCCGTCACAATTCAGTCACGAAACAGCCACCACACGGCAACACGAGGGGGTACCAAACAGCATCGCCTTTGGTCAAAACTCCCACGGTTCTGGCCAAAAGAACTCCTGGTATCACGCCCCAACATCCCCCTCAAAGAATCCCGGTTTCCGCACTCATTTTGAACTCAGAGGCTTCAACGCTCCTGACCGGGGCGAGTCCGGTGCCGAGGGCGCGGGGTGCTAGTGCCCCGGTTCGCTGGCCGCAGCAGGGGTTTTCCCGTTTTCGGCGTGGTCAGAAGCGATTTTGGGGAATGTGAGGCACATCGTTGTTCCACGTTCGTCGCTCTCAGCGATCCAGCATCGACCACCGTTCATCTCGAGAATCCGCCGTACGATCGCCAGCCCCATTCCCGTGCCACTGGGATTGAGCGTTTTACCGCTGGGCAGCCGCTGAAGCATCACGAATGCCTTATCCCTGGCATCAGGTGGAATTCCACCACCGTTATCGCCTACCGTGATCTCCCAGGTCTTGCCCATATCTCTGGCAGTAATCCAGATTCGAGGTTCACGGGAGTGCGGGGTGTACTGCACTGCATTGTCGATCAGATTGGTGAACACTCGCACCAGGTGGACGCGGTTCACTGTTACCGACGGCAGGGGACCGTCTACGGTCACTGTAGCTGATCGAGATTCAAGTTGATGGCGCAGCTGATCTCTCACGTCAGTTACGACGCTGTCGAGATCGGTCGGCTCCGAGCGCGCCTCATCGCTGCCTACTCGCGAGAGCTCAAGAATATCCTCAAGAAGCTGGCGCATTTTGGCGGCGTTCGCCACGATACGATCCAGGTATGTGCGTGGGTCGCCATCGAGCGATCCTCGCAAGTCTTGCTGGAGCAGCGTAGCCATACCCATAATGGAAACCAGTGGGGCTTTCAGATCATGAGAAGCCACATACACGAACTCCTGAAGCGCTCGATTGCTCCGTTCCAGCGCATCGTTGGAGTTCTTCAGTTCCGCTTTGCTTTCATAAAGTTGCGCTTCGGCCCGTTTCTGCGCCGTGATGTCATAGATCACCCCGTGCCAGTGAACAGGATCACCGGATTCATTTCGCACGAGCACCGCTTCTTCGTGAACCCATGCCAGGCTGTCATCTCGCTTGTGCAACTGATAGCTGATCGAGGGAGACGCTCCGGTCAAGTCACTATGAGCGATGTGCGCAGCAACCGCTTCACGATGCTCAATGTGGATGTGATCGAGCCACGGAGTCTCGTCATTGTCGTCGATGTCGAGCAACGACACCATCTGCGGGCTCACGTAGGATTTGCGCGCGTAGTTGGACGCATCCGAAATAAAGAATGCGGCCGGTATGTGCTCGACCAGTGAGCGATACAGGTAGTTCGCCTCGCGTTCGCTCGTCTGCAGCCGGGCACGCTCCACGGCATAACGGATGGAACGCTCGAGAACAAGGCTTGTCAGCCCGTCCTTATCAAGGAAGTCGACCGCGCCTCCCTCCATAGCCTCTATGTCGATTGCCCGGTTCGCCACACCAGTCAGCAACACGAACGGGATTTCTGAACCTGCTTCCATCAACTCTTGAATCAGGTCCACTCCGTTTTCAGCCCCAAGATGGTAGTCCATCAGGATAACGTCTACTCGTTTCCTGGAGATGTGCTCGAGCATTTCATCGCGATCAGCAGCCCAGCTCAATCTCAACTTGGCCGGAGCGCAGGATTCAACCAACGGTCTGGTCAGAAGATACTCATCATGATCATCATCAACCAGGAGTACTTCCACGGTCCGGTCGTTCATATTAGGCTCCGCTCGATTCGCCACCCGGCAGATCGACGATTTCGAACCAATACTGACCGAGTTGTCTCATGGCATTCACGAGACCATCAAACGTCACCGGCTTGGTGATGTAGGAACTCGCCCCAAGATCGTAGCTGGCGAAGATATCGGCTTCAGCTGTCGACGTTGTCAGAACAACCACAGGTATCTGTCGCAAACCTGGCTCAGCTTTGATGGCTTCCAGCGCCTCACGACCATCCATGTTCGGCATATTCAGATCAAGGAGGATCAGCCCGGGACGAGGCGATGTTGCTGGGTCTGCGTAGTCACCCTGGTGGAGAAGGTAGTCCATCAACTCCTCCCCATCACCGACAAAATGCAGATCGTTCGCAAGGCGGTTCTCGCTGAGCGCTTCGCGGGCGAACATGCGATCATCGTCGTCGTCGTCGGCCATGAGGATCGTAATGTTTCGGCTCTTGGTTGCGGTACTCACTAAACATGCCCTTCTACGTTACCGTCCTGGCAACGTGATCGTGAAAATGGTTCCCTGATCGGGGACACCAGAGGCGGTGATTGTTCCACCGTGTCGCTCGACTATCTTCCGACAGATCGAAAGGCCGATTCCGGTTCCCTCATATCCTCCACGACCATGAAGGCGCTCGAACATCTTGAAAATTCTGTCGGACTGCTTTTCTTTGAATCCAATCCCGTTATCACTCACCGTGATCCGCCATTGCGGATCTGGGCGGCTGAAACTATCTGACGCTTCCGCGGTAGTCATTTCGGCGGATATGTGAACCTCGGGAGCGACATCTGGGCGATGGAATTTGAGCGCGTTGCTCACCAGATTTTGAATGATATGCCGACATTTCGCGTAGTCGCTGGCTATCTCGG
>SLFF01000479.1 GCA_007124395.1 Thermomicrobiaceae bacterium
ACGCTCTACATCGCCGACACCGGGAATGGCTCGATCCGGGCGGCGGATCTGGTTGGTGGAGAGATCCGGACGGTTGCGGGAACCGGCGAGCAGGGGCATGGGATGCCGGAAGCCGGTGCGGCGCTGGAGACGGCGATTCGGTCCCCGTGGGATCTCGAGCTGGTAGATGGCTGGCTCTACATCGCGATGGCCGGAACGCATCAGATCTGGCGGCTCGAGCTCGATTCCGGGCACATCGAACCGTATGCCGGTGACGGTGTGGAAGCGATCCGGGACGGTGCGCGAACCCAGGCATGGCTGGCACAGCCGAGCGGGCTCGCCAGCGAGAACGGCCGCCTGTACTTCGTCGATAGTGAGACGAGTTCCATCCGATATGTGGATCTGCCACCTGGCGATCAGGTGAGTACGCTGGTGGGCACCGGGCTGTTCGATTTCGGTGATGTTGATGGAATCGGTGATCAGGCTCGTCTTCAGCACCCGATCGGGCTGACGGTTCACGCCGGAACGGTCTACGTCGCCGACAGCTACAATCACCGGATCAAGCGGCTGAATCCGGAGACCAGAGAAGTTGCGGCCTGGATCGGCTCTGGAGAGCCGGGAGATGACGATGGGGTGGGGAACGATGCCAGTTTCGATGAGCCAGCCGGTCTGAGTGTAGCCGGAAACACACTCTATATTGCCGACACGAACAATCACCGGATTCGGGCGGTTGGGCTCGGTTCTGGAGAGGTCCGCACGCTAGAGATCACCGTTGATTGACGCTCGGAGGAGCTGGTTCATGGGCAGACTCAGGCCTACCCGTGGCCAGGCACACTTTACAGAATGACGGTCTGGTGCTAGGCTAGGATTACGTTTTGCGTCGGTGCAAGTGTTGCATTCGGGGCTGTCACAGGTCGTCGAGGATGCTGCTTGCACATCGGGATTCCGTCGACGCCATTGGCTCCGCGCGCGAAGCAATCGTGGCGTGCCAAGAAACTGCGTGAGGCCGATAACTCCCAACCCCCGCAGGCGAGCGGCAGATGATACCCCATCTGCCGCTCGTCTTTTTCATATAACGTTCAACTCGGGCTGATGGTTGCTCCGATCCCACAGGACGTGGGGATCGTTTCAATGGTTGCATGGTATACCCATAGGGGGTATAGTTATCTCACGATGATTGATTATGAAGGAGTACCGTGTGAACGATGAACAGACCGGAATCGACAACCCTGAAACCAGCGATTCCTATCAACAGGACAAGGCTCGTATTCTGGCCCGATTGCGCCGCATGGAGGGGCAGGTACGTGGCGTGCAGAGAATGGTCGAAGAGGACAAGTACTGTGTCGATATTCTGACGCAGATCTCCTCGATCATGGCCGCAGCTCGCGGGATCGGCCTGGTGATTCTGGAAGATCACATCCGTGGATGTGTCACCAACGCCGATGATCAGGAAGCGGCCTTGCAAGAAGTGATGGACGCACTGGAGCGATTTACGAAGAGTGTTGGTTGATCGCCGAACCGATGGAACCCGGGATTTCTTCACCGGGATGGTCCATCGCTTCGATCAGCGCACGTAGTGAACCCGGTAGTGAACGATGACCAGTACACCAACGAAGACTGACCAGAACCAGATTAAAGAGCACGCTCACGAGGCGACGTTGCTCGTTTCCGGGATGACCTGTGCCTCCTGTGTCCGGCGAGTCGAGCGCGGGCTCGAGAAGCTCGACGGGGTGGGATCGGCCAGCGTCAATCTGGCGACTGAGCGAGCCCGTGTTTCCTATGACCCCGCCGTGCTGTCGCCCGATGATCTCCGGGCTGCTGTGGAAAAGGCGGGATATGGAGTCGATCAGATCGATGCTGGCGACCCTTCGCCTGCCTCGAATGGCCATGCCCCGGCGACGGTTGCACCCGATCCGGGAGAGATCACGCTCGATGTCGAAGGGATGACCTGCGCATCGTGTGTCCGTCGCGTCGAGCGCTCACTGAGCCGCGTAGACGGAGTCAGCCAGGCGAGTGTCAACTTCGCCACCGAGCAGGCTACCGTCTCCTATGATCCGGCATCGGTCGATATCAGCGCACTGACGGCAGCGGTCGAGAAAGCGGGATTCGGGGCAAGCGTTCCGCAGGCACGTGAATCTGCGGGCTCGGCTCAACATGCCCAGTCAGGTCAGGAACAGACTGACCCGCGAGAAGCGGCCCGAGAGCGGGAGATGAACGATCTCAAGCGCAAGTGGATCGTCGGACTGGCGATCGGCGCGGTGATGATGATCGAGATGTACGTCCCGCTGGGGATCGACATGGAGTATCTGGCACCGCTGATGCTCATTCAGGCGGCGATCGTGCAGTTCTGGGCCGGTTCGATCTTCTACAAGGGCGCCTGGGCTGCCGCAAGACATTTCACGACCAATATGAACACGCTGGTGGCTATCGGCACCAGTGTCGCGTTCGGCTACAGCGCATTCGTCACGCTCTGGCCCGGCCTGGCCGCGCAATGGGGATTCCCGTTCCATCTCTATTTCGAGACTGCGGTGGTCATCATCGCGCTGGTCCTGATGGGCCGCTGGATGGAAGCCCGAGCCAAGAAGCAGACCAGCTCCGCCATCAAGGCACTGGCTGGTTTGCAGGCACGTACTGCCCGGGTCATCCGAGATGGCGTGGAGCAGGATATTCCGATCGAGTCGGTACAGGCTGGCGATCACGTCCGGGTTCGACCGGGCGAGAAAGTGCCGGTCGACGGGGTGATCGTCGAGG
>SLFF01000401.1 GCA_007124395.1 Thermomicrobiaceae bacterium
CGAGGGCTACTTCGACAAGCTCGATTTCTTGCAGCAGCATCGCGGCGAAGTTATGGGTGTCCCGTCCGGATACGCCGACGTGGACAAGCTCACCGGTGGCATGCAGCGATCAGACCTGATCATTCTGGCGGCTCGCCCTTCGATCGGGAAAACTGCGCTTCAGTTGGGCTTTGCCCACAATGCCGCGGTCAAAGCCGGAAAGTCGGTGGCGATCTTCAGTCTGGAGATGTCCGCCGAGCAGCTGGTGCAGCGACTTCTCTCCATGGAGACAGGTGTCGATGCCCAGCGATTGCGCCTCGGGTACATCGATGATGCAGAGTGGGAGCAGATTTCGCGCGCATTCGGCCGGCTGGCCGAGGCGAACATCTTCATCGACGACACGCCCGGCATCAGTGTCATGGAAGTACGGAGTAAAGCCCGACGCCTGATGGCTGAACACGGGCTTGATTTCGTGATCGTCGACTACCTCCAGCTCATGCAGGGGCGCCGATCAGAAAACCGTGTTCAGGAGATCTCGGACATTTCTCGCGGTCTCAAAGGACTGGCCCGTGAGCTCGATGTTCCGGTGCTGGCGCTGTCTCAGCTCTCCCGTGCGGTTGAATCTCGTGCCGACCACCGGCCGATGCTCTCTGACCTTCGGGAAAGTGGCAGTATTGAGCAGGACGCGGATATCGTCATGTTCATCTACCGTGAGGATGCCTACGACCCTGAGACCGAGAAGAAGGGTATCGCGGAGTTAATCGTTGCCAAGCACCGCAACGGACCAACCGATACCGTACACCTCCGATTCTTCGCCCGTCAGGCGCGGTTTGCCGATCTCGAGCTCTATCGCGAGCCGGATATTTCGTAAACTTCCCAGAGAAGCAGACGCACGACTTTTGAGTTTCCGGTCCGGACGACTATCGGACCCGGGCCACTGCATCATCACTGGAGCTTGGGCCTTATGTCAGGCATTGGACAGCCCGAACAATCAATCTCGATTCCTGCCTGGTTTCTGCGCGATGTTGCTCCGCGAATTCGCGACATCGCCGAGCTTCAGGTCATGCTCGCCATCTTTCGTCTGCAACGAGATCCAGATGAGTGGTCCACACCGATTTCCGAGTTCGATCTGCTAGAGGACGAACATCTGCGTTCCTCACTGCGAAGAGATGGTGCAGTTCAGCCACCCGACGCCCAGATCAGGCGCGGAGTGGAACTGGCGGTGACGCGAGCGATACTGGTGCAACTCGACGTTGACCACGATCAGGGGGAGCCAGAGCGCTGGTATCTGGTCAGTACGGAAGCGAACCGAGTCCGGCTGGAACGCTATCGCAACGGTTCACTGCAACTTCCGGTTCGAGCGGACGAGGCACACGCGCAGACGAATGTTGAACCTGCCCGACCGGGGATCTTTCGACTCTACGAGCAGAATATAGGTCTGGTAACCCCGATCATTGCCGATCGACTGGTTGAAGCGATGGAACTCTACCCACGATCATGGATTGAAGAAGCCATCGAAGCAGCGGTAAGCTACAACCGGAGAAACTGGCGCTACATCCAACGAATTCTTGAAACCTGGGCCACTGAGGGACGAAGCCATGAAACGAATCGGCGACATCAATCCAGCTCCGCAGATCTCGACCCGGAAAAACACCTCTCCGGAGAGTACGCCGCAGTTTTCCGTCGCCGACGACGAGAGTAGCTGCCCGGTCTGCGGTGGAGCAGGGTACGTGCGAATGGATGCCCCGGTTGGGCATCCCAATTTCGGGCGCCTGATTCCGTGCGACTGCAAGATCGAAGAGCAGGAAGGCAAATGGCGTCGCGAGTACGAAGAGATGAGCAACCTCGAGCGCCTCGAAGACTGGACATTCGACGCGTTCGATCCAGCGGTCCCGGGTATTCGGGAAGCGTATGAGGTCTGCCTCGAGTACAGCGAGAATCCGGACGGCTGGCTGTATCTGGTTGGTGGTTACGGATGCGGAAAGACGCATCTCGCAGCCGCGGTTGCCAATGCGCTGCTGACACATCAGCGAATGCGCGTCATCTTCGTGGTTGTTCCGGATCTCCTTGACCACCTGCGATCGACCTTCGCACCGGACCAGCCGCACTCGTACGACAGTCGATTTCAGGCAGTTCGAAACGCAGACCTTCTCGTTCTGGACGATCTCGGAACTGAGAACGCCACGCCGTGGGCCAGAGAAAAGCTCTATCAGCTGATGAATCACCGGTACAACAACCGGCGGCCAACGATCATTACCTCGAACAGGAACATGGACGAACTTGATGGGCGGATCGCATCCCGACTGAGCGACGGGCGTATCTGTCAGGCGCTGTTCATCCGAGCTGGAGATTTTCGTGTGCGGCGTACACGAATGATGAACAGGTAGCGTGTGTTCGGCTTGCGTTCGTTTCGCCTACACCGGATAGCGACTTCAGTACTACAGGATTGCGTGCCCTATCAAACTATACTCTCAACTAGTGGTCGGGCCAGCATGAGAGTTGATCTACCGTGCCCGACTCCTGAGAGTCCCAGTTTTGAAACCCTGAGGGCATGAGTGTGACCGCTTCCAGCCACCTGACAATGACTGATGCCGCCGCGCTGGATAACATCGTCTTCCTGAGCCCATTGCCGGGTGTTTCAAGCCTGCCAGCCCACTCCCGCAGCCTCATCCGCGAGTCAGACTCTGACATCAAATCACAGCGGCTGGAAAGTGCGCTCGATGCATGTCTGGCGGTCAACGCCAGCG
>SLFF01000331.1 GCA_007124395.1 Thermomicrobiaceae bacterium
ACAATGCTGTTCCAGTGCCAGTACCAGCCACGGCGGCGAATATCTTCTCCGCTGCGCTGATCGGGCTGCTCGTCCTGCTCACCGGCTGGCCCTCGGGCCTCTTCCGGCACCGCAACCTCCCTGTTTCAACAACCAACTACTCCGGCAGCAGAGCCGCTGGAGTGTTCTCAGGGATAATAGCATAGTCTTCACGTGTTCTCAATCATTAGAGCGGGCACTTGAGATGTTGTCAAGTTCAGATGCGCCGCGTGACGTGACCTGTGACGTGACGAGCCATCCGCGGTGCCTCGATGGTGCTGGATGAGGAAACGCCTGTCAATAGCACGTTCCGTGGCGGTACAGCGAGTGCCGCTGCCAGCGACACTCCCGCTCCTTGCTTGGTGGGGATGCTTGAGGGGAGCGAAGCGTGACGATGAATCCGCCTGGCATGTGAGAAACGTGAAGGTTCTTTGCGATGAGATTCCAGAAGCTTGCGTGGAGAGATTGACGGATGCACAGCGTATGTGAGAATATCGCTGTGAGGAGTTTACGTGGATTCACAGGCGAGGGGTCATGATGCAGGTGATGCTGCCCTACCGAACCGACTGGCGATCCGTCATGTCGATGCTCGACTACGTCAAAGGAAAAGGAGCGGATCGACCGACCCTGGAGGCCCGGCTGGGCACGGGGGAATCGTTCCGGGAAACGCTCAATACCGCGGAGCAACTCGGCATGGTGGAGCGGGAAGAGAGCGGCGAGATCCGGCTGACCAGTTCCGGCCAGCAGATTGCCTATGCCTCGACCGATGCCGAGCGACGCCACGAACTGGCGCTGGCGCTCTGCCGGTATGCCCCGTATCGGATTCCGTTCGAGCGAGCCCTGCAGGAGTCGCTGCGGGTGATCGACGGGCCGTCTGTGGAACAGACGTGGCAGGTCAATATGCGGCTCGGTCAGCCACGCAACCGGGTAGAAGAGGCGCGGACGTTTTTCTTCCGTCTGGCCGATGAGGCCGGCCTGGGCGCGTTTCGGCGTGGGGTTCGGGGCCAGCCGACCAGGCTGGAGCTGGTCGAGCGGTTTCATTCATTGATGCCGGAGTTGCTGCGAGAGACCGACGGTGAGCCAGAGGTTGCCGAAGCGCCAGATCCGCCGATCATTGATTCACCGCCGATTGGATCGGCACCTTCTGCGCTGACGCTGTCGCCACCTGCCGGCCCGGCGGGCGTGAGTATGGAGATTCACGTCGACATGACCGATTGGGACCTCGATCGGATCGAGGCGTTCCTGGACATGGTCGGGATGCGGGTACGACCGGAACAGGAGTAGCGCTCGCTTTGCATTGCCTCCGATTTCACGGGGAAACAGAACCGTTTGTCCAAAAGAAGAGAAGGAGATAGTCTACCGAGGGTACCGCTCCACAGTTCGTGTCCCCTCGCATCTGATCGGGACACCCGCGGCGGGTAGCGTATCGTTTTTGAACAACCAGTTTGCGGGTGAATCAGTGAACGAAGCCGTCTACGATGATCCAGCGATTGCCGAGCTGTACGAACTCCTGAATGCCTGGGCTACATCCGATGATTTCTACCTGGAGTGGGTCATGGCGGCCGAGTCGGTGCTCGATGTTGGCTGTGGCACCGGGTTGATTCTCCGGCGAGCCCGGGAGCAGGGGCATAGTGGACGTCTCGTGGGGCTGGATCCTTCGGGCTCGATGCTGGAGATCGGCCGGCGTGATCGCGACGACATCGAGTGGGTTCACGGCTATGTCGATCAGGCCGGGTTCGAGCAGGCGTTCGATCTGGTCTTCATGAGTGGTCACGCGTTTCAGGAGCTGGTCACCGATGATGATCTGAACCGCTCTTTACAGGCGATCCGCCGGTCGCTGAGACCGGGTGGCCGGTTTGTTTTCGAGACGCGCAATCCGGCGATGCGTCCCTGGGAATCGTGGATACCGGAAAATGCGGCCGAGATTCCACACCCCGATGGGGGAGTGATCCGGGATGAGAACGAAGTGATCCTGCCGGTGACTGGTGATCTGGTGCGGTTTCTGTCACGTACCTGGAGCCCCACATTCGACGGGATGCGCGAGGCGGAGATCCAGCTTCGGTTTCTGGATTCCGACTCACTTTCCCGATTCCTGGAGTCGGCTGGTCTGCAGATCGAGAAGCAGTATGGCTACTGGGATCGGTCGCCGGTTTCGGATCAGAGCCCGGAGATTATCACGGTGGCCCGATCGACAGGGTGACATAACAGCAAATCAATTGTTCAGTGGACTGGAGTGGTGACATTGGTTGATCGGGCGTTTTCCGAGCAGAAGCTGGCAGATCTCTACGATCTCTTTGCGCCATGGGGTGGGCGATCAGGCGATGATGCCTTTTACATGGAGCATATCCTGGCTGCTGATTCGGTTCTCGATGTCGGCTGCGGGACCGGGCTGATTCTCCGGAAAGCTCGAGAACTGGGACACACGGGCCGGCTCGTCGGGCTGGATCCGGCCGATGCGATGCTCGACGTCGGACGGCACGACCGAGTAGATATTGAGTGGACGTACGGTGATCCATCCACGGTAACGTTCTCCGGTGAGTTTGACCTCGTCATGATGTCCGGACACGCATTTCAAGTGTTTCTCACCGATGAGCAGATCCTCAGCGCGTTTTTCAGTGTTCGGCAAGCGTTGAAGGAAGATGGACGTTTCGTCTTCGAGACGCGCAACCCGCTGGCCAGACGCTGGGATGGCTGGGTGCCGGAGAAC
>SLFF01000053.1 GCA_007124395.1 Thermomicrobiaceae bacterium
CAACTGCACTTGCCAGCGCTCATCAACAGGTGACAGGTCAGGCGCCAATCGTTACCGGTATCACCGCCGGCACGGATATGCGGCTCTACACGGAGATCGGAAACATGCCGTGCATCATCTACGGTGCCGGAGATGTCTCGGTGGCCCACCAGAACGACGAGCACATCTCGATCAGCGACATCCAGACCGCCGCGAAGACGATGGCCGCCCTGCTGATCGACTGGTGTGGAGTTGCTGATTAGTTGAGCAGCCTTTAGCGATCGAGCAACTCCAGCACCGGTGCAAATGCCTCTACCCCGTCCACAGTGGGTGGGGTAAGTAACACCTGAATCCGGGTGAACCCGAGCTCTCGAAAATCGTTGATCGCTGCCGTAATCGCCGAGGGATCACCGACGAGCGGGTTCGCACCGGGGATTGTCCGATCTCTCACTGCCACGCTGATACTCAGCGCCATCTCCAGCGTCGCCGGGTCTCGACCAAACTGCTCACAGGTGCGTCTGGTCAACTCCGCCCGTCGCCGGGCCTCAGTCGGCTGATCCTCAGTGAACGCAATCGAGTGCTCCCAGATATCCGCCCACTGCACCGCCAGCCGCGACATACGTGGACGAGCCGCAAACGTCGCGATCAGGATCGGAATACGTCCTGGTCTTGGTCCCCGTGGCCGGTTGAGGCAGCCATCAACCTGATAGAACGGTCCATGATGTGTGGCATTGCCTTCGCGCAATAGCCCGGCAATGATTGGAAGTGCATCCTCGAACCTGGAGACCGGCTGCTCCCATTCGTATCCGAACATCCTGCCCTCAGCGGGATCACCACCCGGCCCGAGCCCGGCTACCACACGGCCGCCACTTATCTCGTCGACGGTCTCCAGAATCTTCACCAGATGCGCAGGATTTCGATAGGTATTGGATGTAATCAACGTCCCGATCTCTATGCGCGACGTCCGGGCCGCTATTCCGGCAAGCAACGTCCAGGAATCCCAGAACGCCGCCGGGTACGTCTCCTGCATTGCTGGATCGTCCGCCTCATCAACGGCGACATCGATTCTCCCCGTAGTGCGAAAGAATTCGTCCGCTGGCCAGATTCCGTCGAATCCAGCCGATTCAGCCGCAATGGCAAAATCCAGAATCTCGGCCCAGCCAGCGGCCGGACGATCAGGCCAGTTCTCGCCATGCGGGGGAATCAATCCGATCCGAAGGTTTCGACTTCCAGTTGTTTCTCCCGGCAACGTTTCGTCCATTTCTGCGATCTGAGGTTCAGGCTTCAACCGCCTGGCTCGTCACAATTACTGCGTCGCCGGGGAGCGGTACAATCCACGACGGCAACGCCCCGGCAGGTTGTCGCCACAGGTAACGTGATACTAAACGATTCTGACGCAGAAGCGGGTGGTGTGTTCAGAGGTTTCAAGCAGGTACTGCAACGGCGGGATATCGTCGCCCTCTGCGTGTTCATCTTCATGGCAGACAGCCTCAGCGGCATCGTCATCCCCACCTTTTCGATCTATGCACAGGGGCTCGGCGCCTCACTGGTGCTTATCGGTGTCCTCAGCTCCGCCGTCGGCATAACCTCGATGATCACCGCGATACCCTCCGGGATGCTTTCGGACCGGATCGGCAGACGGCGCGTGCTGTTGTTCGGGATGATGGTCTGGACCGTGGCGTTGATCAGTTTCGCCATCGTGGATCATCCCTATCTACTCTTCCCGGGCCGGATTCTGATGGGTGCCGCCATCATCCTGACCTTCGGCATCGGCGCCGCCTACATGGGCGACATCACCTCGGGTGAGGAGCGGGGTCCAGCCTTCGGACTCTATGCCACGGCGATGGGGCTCGGTTTCGCCGTTGGACCGCTGATCGGTGGACCGATTGCCGCCAACTTCGGCATCGCCTGGAGTTATGGATTCGGCGCAATGGTTGCGGTTGCCGGCTTCTTCTTCGGGCTGCGCTATCTGCCGCACGACCCACCACACGAACCATCAGAACCGACAGATTCTGGCGAGGAAGAACCAGAGGCTCGCACCGGGTTCTTTCAGGTTCTGCTCTATCCACCGCTACTGATCGTATCCGTCGCCGTTTTCCTGCAGAGCACCGCGTTCATGGGAGCGATCCAGAACTTCTTTCCGCTCTACGGGCAGGATGTCGCGATCATCAGCGCCGGGTTTATCGCCACCATGTTCTCCGTGCGGGCGTTTGCCTCCACCGGCGTTCGTATTCCGATGGGGATTCTGGCGAACACCCTGACCACGTCCGGGGTGATGACGATCTCGCTGGTGATCATGGGACTGTCGCTGATCGGGATCAGCCAGACCACCGACACCACCCTTCTGACGATCTTCCTGGCGCTGGAGGGGATCGGGTTCGGCGGTTTCGTCACCGCTGGACAGGCATTCATCGCCGAGATCTCCACCAACCAGACCCGCGGCACCGCAATGGGGATCTACCGGATGGCCGCGGCAGTCGGGTCTGCCGGTGGTCCAGTGCTGCTCGGCGTGATCGCCAGCCAGTGGTCGCTCGGCACCGTGTTTCTCTTGACCGGGGTCGTGGTACTCATCGGCGCGATGGGTGTCGCCTGGACCGTCCCCTGGCGCCGAATCTTCTTCGGCCGCCCACAGACGTGGTAGGGACAGGGCATCATCCATGTTTCGGTAGACCGGGCAGCTCCGTCTGCCCCCGCCAATCAAACCGGTTCGCGGGACTGGGCGACACGGAG
>SLFF01000206.1 GCA_007124395.1 Thermomicrobiaceae bacterium
AGTCCTACCCACTCCCGGTGAGGCTCTCCTACGCGGGACCTGTGTTCCGCTATGAACGCCCACAGGCCGGTCGAGCTCGGCAGTTTACCGACACCGGTGTGGAGCTGATCGGTGGACAGGGGAGCTCCGCCGATGCCGAGATCATCCATCTCGCCATGGAAGGGCTCACAAACCTCGGTATCACGGGCAAGCTGGTGCTCGGCCACATCGGGATCGTGCTCGATTTCCTGGATCGTCTGCCGCTTCGACAGCGGGCTCGCGACTGGCTCATCTGGAGCATGGAGCGATTGCGCAAGGGGCAGCCAGTTGATGTCGAGAATGAACTGCCCGGGTTGATCAGTCGGGACACGCTTCCCGCGGTCTTCTTCGAACTGAGTGATTCTCTCAACGAGATCCCTGACGAGCAACTCGAGCGGTGGGTTCTGGCAGTGCTTCATGAGGTCGGCGTGCAGATGCACGGCGGTACGCGATCGTCGGAAGAGATCGTTGCCGGCGTCATCGCCAAGATGCACCAGACCAGCGAGGCAGAGGACGTTCGCCAGGCGTTCATGTTCATCAGTGAATTGATCGAAGTTCGCGGCACACCAGAGTCGGTCATCCCCGAGCTTCGTGGCCTGGTACAACGCCACGGGCTCGATGAAGGGCCGATTACCGAAATCGAGATGACACTGCAGTTGCTGGATGCCTACGGGATCGATACCAGCGAGGTCGAGCTCAATCTTGGTCTCGGTCGGGGTCTCCACTACTACACGGGAATCCTCTTCGAGATCTACGACCCGGAAAAGCCGTGGTTGCAACTCTGTGGCGGCGGACGCTACGACGAACTGGCGCAATCACTGGGTGCCCGCGAGTCGATTCCTGCCTGCGGTTTTTCCTATGGGCTGGAGCGAATCGTCGAGGCACAAGGGAGCGTGGAAGACATCAGTACCCCTGAAGTGCTGGTGGTTCAGGCAGATTCGGAAAGCGTCATCGAAGCGGCCAGGGTTGCTGAAAAGCTCCGCTCAGAAAATCAGACCGTCGAGATCGACGTACGGGGAAGATCGGCCAATGCCAGCCGGCGTTACGCGCAGCGACGAGGAATCGCCCGCATGGTGATCGCTCACGCCGACGGCCGGGTCGACGAAGAAACGATCACGACGAAGAACCAGACCAGCCAGCCGGGAGGTGACGCGTGAACGCGCCGGAGAAACTCCGATTCGGCCTGACCTCCAAGGGCAGCTACGAGAAGGCGACGATTGATTTCCTCGATCGGGCAGGACTCTCGGTCTGGCGACCAAATCCACGTCAGTACGTTGGGCGCATCAGTGAGCTGCCCGACATAGAGGTGCTCTTTCAGCGAACCGAAGACATTGTCCACAAGGTTGCAGATGGAAGCGTCGATCTGGGCATCACCGGCTATGACCTGGTTGCCGAACATGGCTTCGACCAGGAGAATCTTTTCGTCGTGATGCCGGACCTGGGATTTCGTCGATGTGAGTTGATCCTGGCCGTACCCGAGGGCTGGCTCGATATCTCCTCGCTGGCAGACCTCGCCGACCTCTCGATCGACTTCAAGCGGACTGGCCGATCATTGCGCGTTGCCACGAAGTTCCCGAACCTGACCCGGGATTTCCTGCACAAGCACGGCGTGAACTACTTCAGTCTGGTCGATGCACATGGCGCGCTCGAAGCAGCACCAACGCTCGGGTACGCCGATATCATCGCCGATCTCAGCGAGACCGGCGTGACGCTGCGGGACAATCGGCTGCGCGTTATCGACGGTGGAGTGATCCTCAAGGCGCAGGCAGCATTGATCGCTTCGAAGCGAACGTTACGCAACCAGCCGGAGAAGCTGGAAGCAGTGCGATCGATCGTGGAGATGAGCGAAGCCCGCCTTCGCAGTCGCGGTTATCGAATCGTCACCGCCAACGTGAAGGGCAACTCCGCCGCGGAGGTTGCCGAGCACGTCAACCAGAAGGTGGAGACCGCTGGCGAACAGGGTCCGACGATCGCCGAGGTGTACAGCAAAGAGCACCCTGGTGATCAGCGATGGTGGGAAGTTCGGGTCATTGTCCCATCTCGCTACCTGCTTCCTGCTGTGGACCATCTCCGCGAAGCCGGCAGTCACGGGATCACCGTGAACTCACCCGACTACGTGTTCGATTCATGCTCACCAGCCTTTCAGCGGCTCCGCGAAGCAGTGGAGGAATTCTCATGAGCCCGGTACGGATGATCAACGGCGCCAGCGAAGGTCGCGACTTCCTTCTTCGCTCCCGACAACTCGAACAGGGTGACCTCCCGGAATCGATCCGCCAGTCGATCAGGGAGCGGTTCGGCGAAGATCTCTCTGCAATGGGAGTGGTCGAGCGAATCATCGAGCGGGTGCGTGCTGACGGCGATCAGGCGTTGTTTCACTTCAACAAACTGATCGACAATGTCGACCTCGATCGACTGGAAGTCACTCCAGCGGAGTTCGAGGCGGCCCGCGATCAGGTTCCCGAAGACGTCTATCGGGCGATGCAGTTCTCACGTGAGCGAATCGAACTCTTTCATACTCAGCAACTGCGGACATCATGGATCAATTTCGACAGCGATGGCGCACTGGGCCAGATCATTCGACCGCTGGACCGGGTGGGAATCTACACCCCGGCAGGGCGAGCACCATATCCGTCTTCGCTTCTGATGACGGCCGTGCCTGCGATCGTCGCCGGTGTCCCCGACGTCA
>SLFF01000371.1 GCA_007124395.1 Thermomicrobiaceae bacterium
CGTTGGCGTCGGGTCCGTTGCCGGTGGTTGAGTCGGCGTGGGAACCGGCGGCGATGTCGGGACCGGAGTTGCGGTTGCCGATGGAGCCGGAGTAGACGTCGGAACTGGTGTCGCCGTTGCTGTCGGAGCCGGTGTAGATGTCGGCACCGGTGTCGCGGTTGGCGGCGGTGGTGGTGGCACCGTTGGCGATGGAATCGGCGTGCTGGTTGGTCCCGGATCAGGCGCGGTGCCTTCGATGAACCGGGAGATCTCACATCCCATATCCGAGCACGCCGAGAGCAGGTAGTCGAGTACGTCTTCGGTGATCCGGGTACCGATGTTGGAAGAACTCATCGACCCCATGTGAACACCGACAACCGCCTGATCGCTTCCACGGCGCACGGCGGCACCACTCTGACCGGGGGTCGTATCCACGGTGTAAAACAGGTACTGACTACTCACTGAGGAAAAGGACGGTTCGGTCGCGGTCCACATGGTCCCGGACTGTTTATCGCCGGGATACCCGGTGACGACCGGATTGAAGTTCGCCGATTCCAGCGACTGCGTTGAGAGCACCCCGACTTCGAACCAGCCCACCTCGTTGCCGAGTGACTTGTCAGGCAAGCGGAGCATGCCCCAATCCCAGTTGGCGCTGCCGTTGGTAACCCAGCCACTCGGGATCCAGGCATCGGTGGCCCACTGGTAGCCGAACGGCTCGTTGACGCCATCGCGTCCGGGAATAACGGCAATGGACGTGGCGAATCCCGTCTGCTCGGTATACAGGCAGTGTGCGGCCGTCAGCACCGCGTCTGGACTGACGAATGTGCCGGTACAGCTGCCATACGGCGTTCCGTTGTCGAACATCAGAATCTGTGCAATCCCGGAAGCCGGGAAGCTCGTTGTCGGGGTTACTCGTTGACGGTCGTCGCTACCAAAGATCGCTTCCAGACTTGCGCGCTCATCGTCGTCAGACGTGTGAGGGTGATCGGGATCGGTATCCAGCGACGCTGACGTCCCCAGTGATGGCATGTACCCCGGAGGAACCGGAGATGATTCCGGGCGGGGTGGGTAGTCGCTACTGTCTCCGCTCTCGGCGACGACGACGCTGCTGGCGATCAGGGCGACAATCAGAATCAACAGCACCAGTAATCCGCGCTGTTGATTGCGCGTGCCTGGACGTGATGAAGATGTGGTGCCCGTGTTCATCAGAGTGAGCTCGTTTCCGCCGCGTGAATGGATTCTCTTGATTGGCTAATCCGGGGGAGTCCCGGTCGTTCCGGTAAAAGACCTATTTCCCCTTCGGCAACGCCTCATTCAGGATCTCCACGACATCCTGCAGTGTCTTGCCGCGGGTTCGCGTTTCGGGTGTCTCACTGGCCAGCGGAGTCTGCCCGACGAGGGTATACATATCCGCCGCCCCGAGCAGCATTTTCGGGGTCAATCCTACATCGTCGAACGTCTTGGCAATCTCTTCCATCTCGCCCACCCACCGGTACGCCTTCGGGGGCATTCCGGGTACTGATTTTTCGAGGTGTTCGAGCATTGCCGACTGGCTGAGTTCGAACTCGTCGCGAAGCGATCCTGTGAGGCCCATCGCCTCGGCAGCGACCATCAGTTCGGTTCCAAGTGCGGTGAGACCCTTGGTGAGCGCCGCATAGCACATTTTTACACCGGAGGCGTGGCCGATCACATCCCCAATTGGTCGCACATCCAGCCCGTGACTATTGAGAATCGTGGCTTGTTCGGCGTTGGGTCCAGACACGTAGATGCGGGGAACTGCCCCATCGACTTTGGGTGGAGAGCCGATGATACCGCCATCGATGAATGTTACGCCTGAAGCTTCGACGATTCGCCCGACTTCACGGGTCGTCTCCGGGCTGATCGCATTGCAGTCGAGATAGATCAGCGACGTGCCAGTTGCTTTCACGGCATCGGCAATCTGCTGGGCGACGCCGGTTGCTCGGGCCGGTGGAACGATCGAGAGGAAGAGGTCGACCTGCTGGACCAGATCCTCGAAAGAGTCATTCAGCGTCAATCCGGCAGCCGACGCCAGCTCGGCACTGCGTTCGCTGCGACCGGCCAGACAGGTATGAACTGGCATGCTATTGTGGACCAGAACCTTGCCGACTGAATGTCCCATATCGCCAGGGCTCAACAGGCCGATGGACGAGATTTTGGTGGTCATCTACAGACTCCTCTTTGTTTGATACGGAAAGACTGGTTGAATGACATCATAACGAACTGATTCACAAGGTCAATTGAAACGCCAGCTTGCTGAACATAATCGGCTTCGGGTTCGAGTGTGATGCACAGCGGCGAAACGGGAAATTGAGGGAAGACATGACTGATCGGCCGGTACTGGCGCACCTGTCGCTAACGAGCGAAGCTCAGCAATACGAGCCTGAGGAGAACAAAGCGGGACGCCGAGCCGAGATTCTGGTGAAAGAAGATGACCTGCGCGTTACGCTGATTACGATGCGCGTCGGGATCGAGCTGGACGAACACTCGGTGGCAGGAACGGCAACGATCCAGGTACTGGAAGGCCGTTTCGAAGTTATCTATGCTGACGAGTCAGTGTCGATCGGTCCAGGGGACCTGATCGCGCTCCGACGAGATGTCAAGCACTCGGTGAAGGCGCTGAAGAGCGGAGCGTTCCTGTTGACGCTGGGCTGGTCGGCTTCAAGTTAGATGCCAGCGACACGGGAGGGGACCCTGTCCCCTCC
>SLFF01000445.1 GCA_007124395.1 Thermomicrobiaceae bacterium
ATACGGTACCGGCTCCGGAGAAAAGTGCCTGATGGATCGTCGGGTTCGCATCATTTCGAGGAAATCACGCGATCGCTGCAAACTCTCATTGGCAGAGATGCGCTGAAACTCGAGCGGAACGGGAATATGCGGAGTTTGTGCGGAGTCGTCGCGGGCGCTCATTGGTTCTCCCGTTCCAGACACCGGTCAACATGGCCGGTGTCGACGAGTGGTCGTGTTTCCTGTCGATTCTAGCATTGAAGATCGATTCAGCCGGTTCCGGTTCTGGCTAGCCACGATCCAACCGGACGCCGTTACTGGTGATGACAGGACGGTGTTGGTGTATCCTGCCTGACGAGAGTACAGAGCAGGGTTACCTGCGACAACGTTGACGATACATACGCTGACAGGAGAGTTCCGTGGCTTCCGATGAGATGAAGATGCGAACCGAACGCGACAGCATGGGCGAGATGCAGATTCCGGCCGAATCGATGTACGGTGCAACCACCGCACGCGCCGTCGAGAACTTCCCGATCAGTACATTGCGCTATACGCGTCAGATGATCCGGGCACTCGGCCTGATAAAGAAAGCAGCGGCTCAGGCAAATGCCGATCTTGGATTGCTCGACCAGACGAAGGCCGATCTGATCAAGTCGGCCGCACAGGAGGTCGCCGACGGGCATTGGGATGAGCATTTCCCGATCGATATCTTCCAGACCGGCTCCGGGACCTCGACAAACATGAACGCCAACGAAGTTATCGCCACCCGGGCGGCTCAGATTGCGGGAACCGAGCGACCGGTTCACCCGAACGACGATGTCAACATGGGCCAGAGCAGCAACGACGTCATCCCTGCCAGCATCCATCTCTCCACGGCACTGGCGATCAAGGAGCTGTTGTTCCCAGCGATGCAGAATCTCGAGAGCACTCTCGAAACAAAGGCCTCCGAGACTGCCGATATCGTCAAGATGGGCCGCACGCACCTGATGGACGCGATGCCGGTGACGATCGGACAGGCAGTGGCTGGATGGGCGGCGCAGGTCCGGCAGTCACGGGCGCGGATCGAATCGACCCTGACGCGACTGGGTCAGCTGGCGATCGGCGGCACCGCAGTTGGAACCGGGATCAATGCTCATCCGGAGCTTGGCGCTAGAGTGGCGGCGTTCCTGTCGAACGATACCGGTCTGAATCTCACTGAAGCCGAGAATCACTTCGAAGCACAGGCTACTCAGGACACCGCAGTCGAAGTCAGCGGGCAGCTCAAGACGTATGCTACCGCTCTGATGAAGATCGCCAACGATCTGCGCTGGATGAACAGTGGGCCGCAGGGTGGTCTGGGAGAGATCAGGCTTCAGGCACTCCAGCCGGGGTCATCGATCATGCCGGGCAAGGTGAACCCGGTTATCCCGGAAGCGACGATGATGGTATCAGCGCAGGTTATCGGTAACGACGCCACGATCACCATCGGTGCCCAGCACGGAAACTTCGAGTTGAACGTCATGCTTCCGGTCATTGGCTACAATCTGGTCCAGTCTGCCGAACTGTTGGCCAGCACATCGCAGGTACTGGCTGACAAGGCGGTCGCCGGGTTTGAAGTCAACGAAGAATCGATCGCGGAAGTCGTCGAGAAGAATCCAATCATGGTGACGGCACTGAACGCGATTATCGGCTACGAAAAGGGTGCCGAGATCGCCAAGCGTGCCTATGCCGAGAACCGCCGGGTGAAAGACCTCGCGCTGGAGCTGACCGATCTGACCGAAGAAGAACTCGATCGGCTTCTCGATCCGAAGGATCTGACGACCGGAGGGATTCGCGGCGGTTCCTGATCGCCACGATTCTCGATCAAGTGGATACATCCAGTGGGACATCGAAGAGATGTCCCACATTCGTTTACCATGGCGCTAACCATGCGAGTGGTTCGGTAACGTCAATCGAATCAGCGCCAATGCGGATATCGACAAATTCCCATGAGGAGCAGGAGGCCGGGCGTGCAGCTGTCTCGAATGGTATTCCGGAGTCTCGGCCGCAGGCTGCCGGTGACGGAAGGTGATCTGTCGCTGGAGGGTCTGCAATCACCGGTGACGATCAGGCGTGATCAGTACGGGGTGCCGTACATCGATGCCAGCTGTGACCGGGATGCCTGGTTCGGGATCGGATTCTGCCATGGGCAGGATCGGGCCTTTCAGCTGGAGATCATGATCCGCAGCGCCCACGGAACGCTGTCTGAGGCTATTGGACCTGAGGGGTTGGCTGTTGACCGCCTGAGTCGTCGAGTCGGGTTCCGTCGCGCCGCCGAAGAGCATTTTGAACATCTCGATGATGACATTCGCGAGATGCTGGATGCCTACACCCGGGGTATCAATGCCGGACGCCTTCATGGGCTGTCACGTCGACCGCATGAGTTTACGATTCTGCGAATGAGTTCCACGCAGTGGGAGCCTGCCGATTCGCTCGCCTATCTCAAACTCATGTCGATGATAATCTCAACCAATTGGGCCGAAGAGCTGGCGCGATACCAGATCCTCATTCGTGATGGAATCGGTTCGCTGGATGCCCTGGAGCCCGGCAGCAATCCCGACCTTGCCGTCACCAGTCCACCCGGCGAACGTGCGGCTGAGTACACCGTGAACCTGCTGACGGAAGCCCGCGAGGTTCTACGTGAACTGGGTATCGATGCCGATGGCTCGAACAACTGGGTAGTCGGGGGTAATCGCACC
>SLFF01000287.1 GCA_007124395.1 Thermomicrobiaceae bacterium
TGCACACCACCGGGTTGCTCCCGGTGCGTTTCGGGATTCTCCATTGCTGGTAAGATATTAAGGGAAGTACGATGAATGTATTCGGCACGACTTCGTGATGAGCGATGCTCATAACGTTGCCGGGTTGTTAGTTGCCATATCTGTACAGGTACAGACCGCACCCGGAAAATCCGATACAATGTGCTCAGTTCATTACTTGCCCGACACGTCCGTGCGTCGCATCCAAGGCAGTATCAGCGATACAGGGTCTGTTCGGGTCATCGCTCCTGGGGGGGACGAGTGAATCCACTACGCCGATTTGCGCCCAGTCTGGTGACCATGCTAACCCTGAGCTGTGGCCTGGCAGCGATCGAATCTGCCCGAACCGGGCACTGGGACTGGGCACTTCGATTCATTCTGCTTGCCACGATTGCCGATGGAATCGACGGCGCGCTGGCGCGTCAGCTCGATGCCACCAGCGACATGGGTGAGCAACTCGATTCGCTGGCCGATATCGTGGCGTTCGGCGCCGCACCGGCGGTATTGTTCGTCACCGTGTTCACGTCAGCTCCCACTCCAGTTATCTATTCGGTTGGACTCTTCTTCGTGCTGGCCGGTGCCTATCGATTGGCGAGATTCCACGCAGTTCCGGCCGATGGCGTCTTCCTCGGATTACCGATCACCGCCGGCGGCGCGCTCTTGGCACTCATTGCAGCTGGACCGTTCGGGCTGAACTACTGGCTGGCCACGATACTTGCCGTATCGACCGCGGCCCTGATGGTCTCCCGGGTTCCATTTCCGAAGATGTCCGGCGTCAAGCCAAACCCGATCGGCATGATGGCCGTTGGTGCACTTCCGATCGTGATGTGGCCAACAATTGAGACCCTCGCAATTGTCGCCGCTCTTATCATGCTCGCCTACATTGTCTGGGGCCTCGTCCGCCGGATCGACATGGAAGAAGATGCTTCGATCATGGCCGAAGAAGAAGAATACGACTGGGCCAACGGAATTGGATTCGAAGAAGAGGAATATGAACCAAGCCAGCAGCCGCGATAAGCCGCCAAAACAGCGTGTGTCCAATCGGGAGTTCCTGCGCTCTTTCTTTCAGGATTACAAGACGGTCGGCGCTATCCGTGAAACCAGCCGTGGAGTTGCCCGAAAGATCTGTGAACTGGCGAATATCCCCAGCTCCACCCGCGTTGCGGAGTTCGGTTGCGGCACTGGGCCCATCACCGGAGAAATCCTGGCTCAACTCCCCGAAGACGGCCTGCTCTGGGGATATGAAGTTCACGAGCCGTTCGCGGAACATCTGCGGCAGACGATCGATGATGAGCGATTCCACCTGTACGAAGAGTCGGCAACAAATATTATCGAGCATCGACGCGATGCCTCGCTGCCGCCCTTCGATGCGGTGATCTCTACAATCCCGTTCAGCTATCTGTCACACCAGCAATCGACCGCGCTCCTTCACGCAGTAATCGACACCATGTCTGATGACGGTGTCTTCGTGGCGCTGCAGTACCATCCCACATATCTTCCGCCCCTGCTGCACCGGCACTTCGATAGCGTGACCAGAGATATCTATCTCTGGAACGTGCCACCGGCAAACCTCTTCAAAGCCACGAAACCGAGGCGACTCTAATGCCCGACAATCCATTTTTGCGACCGTTCCAGCAAGGCTGGAAGATTCTGCTGCCGCTGGCAATCGGGAGTATTCTGCTGGCGAAGCGGTTTCCGCTCATCGCCGGAGCCGTGATGGTGCTCAACGCGCTGATCGCCCTCACCTTCCGTGACCCCGAACGAGAGATCCAGACCGACTCCGAGCTGGCACTCGCCCCAGCCGACGGCCGGATCATGCGGGTCGAAACGATCTGGGACGATTACTGGCAGCGGGAAATGCTGGAGATCGCGATTTTCCTGGCGATCTGGGATGTTCATGTGCAGCGAGTTCCGGTTGATGGCAAGGTCGTCGGCCAGGTACGCAAGCACGGCGCCAATCGCCCGGCGATGACCAGCGCGGCCGCGCAGTTGAACAATCAACTCCTGACCTACTATGAGTCACCGGCTGGACCGCTAACGGTGATTCAGATCACCGGGATGGTCGCCCGCCGTCTTATCAACTGGACACCGGTTGGCACCGAATCCCGTCAGGGTGATCGACTCGGGATGATCGTGCTGGGGTCACAGGTGACGCTCCACGTCGATCCACACAGTCAACCGCTCGTCTGGCCCGGAGACGTGGTCAGAGCTGGCGTCACGCCCCTCGTGAAGTTCCGCTAGCACCCGCGTGCCTGCACAATTGTGAAATACAGACAGGCGACGCCCGATCAGCTCTGCTGACCGGGCGTCTCTGGTTGAAGATTCTTCCCATTCGTCTGCACCGGCTCGTGTTCTGCGCGCCGAACGATCTCACGGGCCATACCCGAAAAGATCATCTGATGAATCGGATACAGCGCGTACCAGTAGAGAACACCGGTCAGTCCGTGCGGCTCATAGAACGCAGTCTGGATGAGCGAAGAACCGCCGTCGTCCCGGGGATGTACCTCGAATTGCAACCAGGCCAGCCCGGATACCCGCATCTCTGCACGGAGACGTAGCACCTGATCCGGCACCACTGCCTCGACGCGCCAGAAATCGAGCGCATCGCCCGGCCGCAGATCGAACTGATTGCGCCGTCCTCGACGCATCCCGATGCCGCCAACGATACGATCCA
>SLFF01000276.1 GCA_007124395.1 Thermomicrobiaceae bacterium
ATCTCCAGCATGTCGGGGGAGAGATCGATGCCGGCAACCTGATGACCCCGCCGGGCCAGTTCCAGGGCCAGAAATCCGGTACCGGTGCCGATGTCGAGCACATCGAGCGGGCCGCCATCGGCCACAACGGAGAGTATCCGATCCCAGGCTGCCTGTTCTGCTGTACTTCCTATGCCATGATCGAACTGGTCGTCATAGGAAGCCGCCTGCCTGTCCCAGATTTCGCGTATTTCGTGAACTCGATCGGCGCACGGCATCGGCTCTCCAGTTCCGTCCAGACGAGGGGCTTACTCCTGGCGACCCCGGGGCTGGGGATCGTCGTCGCCGTCTTGCTCATCGTTTTTCAGAATCCGGTTATCCATTCCAGCCTCTTCCGGTGGCCGCACCCATCGCCGTTTTGGTGGCTCGTCAGCTCCGACGATCGGGATCTTATCTGTCGGTTGATCGTCCAGTGGATCCCCGAGCGGTATGCCCATTGTCGGAGCCTGCTCGCTGTCTGTGTCCGGGTCCGGATCCGTAGCCGGAATCTCGATCGTGTCATCGGATGCGGATGACGGCGGCATCGGGATCGGATCGATCTTGTGGCTCACATCGTCTGGCGGGATCGTCGCCGGACCTTCTCGCGGAGTGGCGAATGGCGGGGGTGGAGGGGTCATCGGGCGAGTTGTATGCAGCGGATTGTAGACCGGCGGTGGCGCTGGTTCCGTTTTGTAGGCGGCCTGACTCGACGGTGGTGAATCTGGCTCAGGTGTTTGCTTTGGCCCGCTGGATGGTGAATTGAACGCCTCACGGGCTTCATCGCTGGTCAGATAGACCAGTACCAGCACGGCGACCACGGTCCAGATCGGGAACCCGATCAAGGCAAACGCCGCCAGCACGATTGCGCCGAGTCGTCCCCAGCTCTTCATCCGTAGCAGGCCATATCCCACCACGATCGAGGCAAACCCGAAACCGATGGCGATCGCCAGTGTCGCCGTGGCCAGACCGATCGAGACGAAGACTTCCTCTGGCCCTCCGATATAGGTAAGGATCGCGGGAAACAGCATGATCGGAATCATGCAGCTCAGGAGAAACAGGATAGCTGCGGTAAAGAACTGGTAGATTGCGATCAGTGTGACGAATTCAGGACGCCGGTTGGCTGAGTCCGAAGCTGGCTGGTTCATTCCAACGTACCCAATCTGAAGGATTGCCCGGAGAGTGCGCGCGATATCTGCTCAGCATACACGCCACCGGAGTCGCCTGTCTCGACCAGAATCACGCAACAAACGGGCACGTATCTTGCTGCTAACTTCTTATACGTGTGACCCGTTGCTTCAACCAGATCGGAGGATCTGCTATCATCAGAAGTCGTTCGTTGTCGAATTCACGGGTTGTGGTTCGACATAATAGTTATCCGTACAACCGTCGTTAGGGGATTTTCATGGTACGTACCATGTTCCTGAACAGCACCGCTGTTGCCGGGCTTTCGCCTCGCATGACGACGGCTGGGTTCTCATCAATGTGCCGGTCCCGAGTCTCCTCGATGTCATCATCACCCGTCTCATCAGGTGCATCACCTGCGGTGCGACGTTCCCGTGATTCGATGATATGTCTGGAGGTCTCGAGACATGACGATAACACGACTGGCAGTTGATCTCGATGGCGTACTGACCGAACCACCAGTACGTCTGGCTCACGCGGCAAACGAAACCTGGGGGCTCGATCTACCGGATCACGCGTTCGTTGATTCGGCGGGTCTAAATGTGCCTCAGCATGTCCGCGAATGGGTCTATTTCGAAGGAGGACCAGCCTCGTCGCTGGAACCAGCGCCCTGGGCTCAGGAATTTCTGACTCAGGTGCTGGACACGTTCGGGCCGGATCAGGTGCAGATTATCACCGCCCGTCCGAGCTGTGTAGAAGCCGCCACGCGGGAGTGGCTCAGCCGGAATGGTTTTCCGGAAATTCGTGTTTTATTTGCAGAAGACAAAGTTCCGGTGGCGCTTCAGGCTGGCGTCACTCATGCGATAGAAGACAGTATGCGGCACGGGGCAGACTACGCGAAGCACGGTATTCGCTGTTGCCTCATCTCGCCACATCCGGGACAACCGCAGGATTCGAACCGACTCGTTCGGGTACGTGATCTTCGGGGAGCTTTTGATCGGCTGACCGGCCGAAACTCGATACCAGAAAAAGATTCAGGAATTAAAACTGATTTTGATGCAATCGGCTCACGGAAGTGGAGCACCGAAATGAATACCGGAGACACGGCGACATCCAGTACCAGGTACAGGATCGTCGTCAGTGATGTCATCGATGATCGAGCCAGGGAGCTCATGTCCTCACAGGCTGAGCTGATCGACGTCGATGGCACGGATACAGAACAGCTTACCAAGGCGCTCAGCGATGCCGACGCCCTGATCGTCCGCAGCGAGACGCAGGTTACCCGGGAGATTCTGGAGGCAGGCCCGAACCTGCAGCTGGTGGCCCGGGCCGGTGTTGGTGTAGACAATATCGATGTCGACGCTGCCACCGAAGCCGGCGTGCTGGTGCTCAACGCACCCGGTGCCAACGCAATCTCCGCCGGCGAGCATACGCTCGGTCTGTTGCTGGCGCTGTCCCGATCGATTCCGGACGCAAACGAAGCCGTCCACGCAGGTCGCTGGGAGCGCAAGCGCTTCAAGCCGTTCGATATCAACGGCAAGACCA
>SLFF01000016.1 GCA_007124395.1 Thermomicrobiaceae bacterium
GAGATCGGCCAGGTCGCCCGGGAAGCCGGCGTGCTCTACATGGTGGATGCCTGCCAGTCGGTCGGCCAGGTGCCGGTCGATGTGCAGGAGATCGGCTGCGACATGCTGGCTTCCACCAGTCGCAAATACCTGCGTGGACCACGGGGGACAGGTTTCCTCTACGTCAATAAGGAAGTCATCCCGGCGCTTGATCCAGTGATGCTCGATCTCCATGCCGCGACGTGGGTGTCGGCCGATCGCTACGAGATTCGCAACGATGCCCGCCGGTTCGAGAACTGGGAGACGAACTTCGCCGGGAAGGTCGGACTGGGCGTGGCCTGCGATTACGCGATGGAGGTCGGCATCGAGGCCGGTTCGACCAGACTCCGGAATCTGGCGGCGATGCTCCGTAGCGAGATCGAAGCCTTGCCAGGCGGCATGACGCACGACCTGGGAATCGAGAAGGGTGGAATCGTCACCTTTACGGTAGAGGGCCTGGATCCAGACGACATCGCGGCGGCCTGGGCGAAGGAGAAGATCAACGCCAACACCTCCGGCGTGCGATCGACCCGGTTCGACATGGAACAGCGTGGACTGGAGAAGATGGTGCGGGCGTCGGTTCATTACTACAACACTGAGGATGAGATCGCGAAGGCGATCGGGATCATCAAGGGGATGTTGAAGGGGTAGGGGTCGACCCTGTGTCGACCCGGCGTCCACCCCAGGTTCATTAGAGAATTGCTAACTCCTGCGCCCTGAATCCTGAATGTCCTATCATCAGGCTGGCCGCCGGATTCGGGCGGATCCGATCTGATGATAGGTATCTGGTGATGACAATGATCGACGAACAACCTCCTGCCGTCCCCGCCTCGATAAACGTCCTGGTTCTCTGCACCCATAACTCCGCCAGGTCTCAAATGGCGGAGGCGCTGCTCCGAACGCATGGAAACGGGCGGTTTCTCGTTGTCTCCGCGGGCACTGAGGCGACGCGGGTAAACCCGTTTGCGGTCGACGTGATGCGGGAGCTGGGAGTCGATATCTCCGGTGCTCGATCGAAACACCTCGATGAGTTCATCGAGCAGGAGTTCGACTATGTCATCACGGTCTGCGACAGCGCGGCAGAATCCTGCCCGGTGTTTCCGGGTCGATCCGAGCGCATTCACTGGTCGTTCCCGGACCCATCGGCGGCCACTGGTTCCGATGATGAACGACGTGATGTGTTTCGCTCGGTGCGAGACGATATCGCAAGCCGGATTCAGGAATGGATTTCCCAGGAGCGGCCTGGTCGATAGCCGGGAAGCTGCCTGAGTAGCAACTTATCCGTATATCGGGAGTAGCATTATCCGCATGGATCTTCTGTAGCTGAACAGATCGCTGATTCTGACGGGATTTCCAGCACTCTGCGCGGCGCGGTGTGCTCGCCCTTCAAGAGTGTACGTACACTCATCCAGAAACGTCGTTCAGTGCGCTAATCTGCATGTTATCCGCAGAGAAATCTGGTGTGGCGACGGCTCGGCCTGTCGAATCTTCCGGTTGCGGTGTCACGTTTCCGGAACGGGATGCGTTGAACAGGGTAGGCGTGGGGACTCTGCTGCTTCCAGGCTGGGACAGGAATGTGCGATCGAATCTGACGGTGGCATCATTACACAGGGTCCTCACTGATTTGCGACGCAGCACGCCCAACCCAGGAGTAGTACTGATCGATGCGCTGGCTCTTCCCTCTGTTCGTTCTTGCACTGGTCATCGCACTGGTAATCTTCGATCCTGATCTGTCACAGAGCTACGAGAATCTCTTTGGACCGGAAGAACCGGCCACCGAAGAGCTCGATCCGATGGGTACTCCGGTACCTGAGCCGACCCCGCAGGTCGCGATCGACGCTAGCGCTGATCGGGATCCCCGTGAGGTGTTGTCGGACATGCTGGAGAGCCCGACAGGTCCCCCACCGGAGATGATCTACCGGTATCTCCCCGAACGATTTCAGCTCCTCGATTTCCGTGAAGACTGGCTGGAGATCGTCGCTCCACCGTCGCCGACCGGGTTCATGCCCGATCCGGATGCGATGAACGTCGAGGAGTATGACGGCTATGTCGTGGTGCGTTCGGTGACGAACTGGCTGAATCGCTGGGTGTTCGTCGAGGAAGATGGCGAGTGGCGCTTCGACCCGGGGGATCGTTATCTGCTGATGGCATCGGCGCAGATCCAGCAAGGCTTTGGTAGCCAGTTCAGCTACGGGATGATGTTGCTGGAGGACTATCAGGCGCGCTCTCAGAGTGAGCCGGATGATGGATCGGTGGTGCCGTTCGTCCGCGCCCGTATGGAGGGCGTCGGGGTTCACGCTGACGGGGTCGATGTCTCGTTGATCTGGGAGCACGAGTTGATTCGCACCGAGGACGACGGGATGATTCAGAGCCACCTGCTCAGCGATGTCACGGTGCCGATCGACAGCATCTCGTGGGAGGCTGGAGATCAGTCTGGCCCGGTGGAAGTCACCTGGACAGACGGCGCTCATGAGGAAGATCAGCTCCGGCTTCCTGGCTGGCCCAGCGAGGAGATGGCCGAATCCTCGGCGAGTGATTCGGGCGTCTACGCCATGCCCCGGTATGGTTCGTCGTTCCGATTGCTCGGTGTTCCTGAGGATGCCGAGGAAATCCTGCTTCGATTCGATGAAGTCATCGTCGGGCCGTTCGGTCCGGACTATCCC
>SLFF01000231.1 GCA_007124395.1 Thermomicrobiaceae bacterium
GGGCCAGTAAAAATGTCAGAGCACAAGTGACTGCCTGGCACAGTCAGTCTAGCACAGGGATGTACGTACGTCTAGGCAAGAGTTATGGTGAGGCGGCATTCGTACACGTGTACGGTCGAGAAACTACCCCCGGTCGTCCGAGCGATATCGCGAGAAGTCGTCTCGGAGCGCCATTTCGCCGATCAGGAGGTCCTCATCGAGCGGGGAATCCTCCCGAGATTGTGTCTCGGGAGTCACCCAGGCGAGTAGCTCGTTGGCTGCTTCGGCGGTCTGGTAGTCGCCAATTCGCATGGCGAGCTCAGCCGCGCGACTGAGGAATCTGTAGGCGGGTTCGTCATCGTGCTGATCGTAGAGCAGGGCACCGGCGTTGTAGTTCAGTGCCATCTGGGTTCGCTGATCGCCAGCGGTCTCGGAAAGCTCGATACCTCGCTGATAGGAGGCAATCGCTTCTTCCACCTTGCCGGCGGCATCCTGAACGCCTGCCAGGCCCTTGATCGCCCGGAGCATGATGTCGGTGGATCCGACCTGCTCGGCTGCCTCGAGTGCGACGGCAAACTCGACTTCGGCCTGATCCATGTCTCCAGCACCCTGATACCAGCGCGCCATTCGGCCATGCAGCCGGGCACGGACATCAGCCGGTGCGAAGAGGTCAGCCAGATCAACAGCTTCCTGAAGATAGCGCTGCGCTTCTATAGCATGACCCTGATTGCTGGACGAGTAGACCATCATCTCCAGATAGCGAAGCTGAGCTTCGCGGTCTCCGCTTTCCCGGGCCACCTTCAGCGCGTGACGCAGACAGTCTTCGGCTTCTTCCATACGACCTTCAGCCATATAGATCGAGCCTCGAACGGCCACCGCTCGCCCCTGGAGTGACTGATCGCCGATTTCCACGGCAATCTCACCACAGCGTTCGGCGGCCAGCATGGCGTCGTCCAGTCGACCGAACTGCACCAGCGCTTCGCCGAGTCCAGCCAGCCAGCGGGCTTCGCCAGCGCTGTCACCAGCTCGTGCGGCGTACTGCGAGGCATCGCCCAGGTGGCTGATCGCCTCATTGACCCGGTCCATCCCGGCATAGATCATCCCGATAACGCCAAGACAGCGGTGGAACAGGCGAGGATCGTCGATCTCCGCCAGCATCGGACGAGCTTCTTCAGCAACATTCAGCGCTTCCCGGGTCTGCTGACTTTCCAGCAGCAGTTCGGCGGCATCGACCAGTGATCGAGTTGCGGCCGTGCGATTGCCGAGGCCGCGTTCGAGTTCGGCGAGTTCCTGATAATGTTTGGCTGCGTCAGCCGGACGGCCAGCCTGGCGCTCAATCCGGGCGAGCCCAGTGAGGCTGCGGGCTTCCATCGTCAGATCTTCGATGTTGCGGGTCCGCTCCAGCGCCACCTTCAGCTGCTCGCGAGCCTGCTGGTATTGTTTGCGCTCGGCCAGCATGATGCCGGACTGAATCGCGATCTCCGACTGCAAGCGGGTATCGATGGTCCGTTCGGCCGCTTCCTGCGCCTGTTGAAGCACCAGCATGGCGGCTTCATTGTCGCCAGCCTTTCGGTGCAGGCTGAGTTGGCGCATCAGTGCGTCGACCATACCCGCGAAGTGTCCGATGCGCTTGGCGCTCCGGGATCCGCGCAGGTAGTAATCATGAGCAGTGTTGGTGTCGCCTTCTTCATAGGCGATGTCTCCGAGCATCACTGCGGTTTCGACATCTTCTGGCGCGTCGGTCTCTTCACGGCCGACTTCCAGCTGTCGATGCAGGAGCTCTTTGGCGTGTTCGGTATTACCCTGATCGAGGGAGAGCCGGGCAAGCCGGGAGAGTGCTCGGCGCTGACCGCCCGTGTTGGCGATTCGCTCGGCGGCGTGCATCGCCTCGCGGAGATGCAACTCCTGCTCACGAGTGTTCTCCTGCTCGCCGAGCAGATCCGATGCGCGCAGGTTGAACTCAACCAGCAGGCGATCGAACCCCTTATAGCGGGCAGCCAGAATGACCATCCGGGTGAGGATGAGGGCGTGCTCCTGATCAGATTCTGCGGCACGAGCCACTTCGGCATCGAGCTCCCAGAGATCACCATCTGCCAGACTCCCCAGAATGGAGGGGTTCTCGACCATCTGATAGGCGCGTTCCACCGAGATCTGACCGTCCATGACCTCGCTGGCCAGACGGTAGATCGGATTGCGTTCGACACCTTGCTGACGGCGTAGCCAGCGTCCGAGCTGTTCAAACATCAACGTTACTCCCGGATCCTCTCAGGCTGCTCTCGCACTATGCAGACTGCTGCTGATGAATTCCCTGGGAAAATGCCCAGCGGAATGTATCCAGCGTAATATTGCCACCACTGACGATAATTCCGACGTTCTGGCCCTTCAGTTCCGGCGCGAGTTTCGTGGCTGCGGCGGTTGCCGCTGCCCCAGCTCCCTCGGCGACCAGATGGGCGCCTTCTACCAGGTCGATGATCGCCTGACACATCTCCTCTTCGGTTACCAGCTGGATATCGTCCACCAGTTCATGGATGATCTTCAGCGGCAACTCGAATGCCACCCGGGCTGCCAGCCCGTCGGCAAAGGTCGTGCCTTCGTCCAGCGACACCAGCCGGTTCTCTTTCCATGACGTGTAGACCGCCGGAGTACCGGTCGATTGCACTCCGATGACCTTGATGTCCGGGTTGATCGCCTTCATGACGA
>SLFF01000009.1 GCA_007124395.1 Thermomicrobiaceae bacterium
ATGCTCAACATCAGCGGAATCCTCTGCCGAAACGACCTCAATAGAAACTGGTGAATTGAACTGGGGAGTTTCCGCCTGTGATGCTTCCAGAAGGACCACTCCGCCATCGGTGGCGAAGGCCCGGCGAAACCCGGCGGCGGTAACACGATCGACGCGTTCTGCCGGAAACCGACTGAACGCGCCGACCGTTCGAGAGAGTGAATATGGAGCCATCGGAGTGATGCTCCACCCGGTCACTCCTCGTTTTCCAGTTCCTGGATGACCATCCCGAACAGATGGGACAATTCTTCGTTCTGCTTGAAGGCCAGCTGGACAACCGTCAGCAATCGTCGGGCGTCATTGCTTCTCTGATTCATTGAGTATGCCTTGGCAACTGCCACGTAACCCATCGGCTGCATTCGCCAGAAACCCGGGCACTTCGTGACATCAACGTCTGGATCACGCTCCAGCGCCAGGCGGAACTCTTCAGTCGCCAGATGGTAGCGGCCCTGCATTGCCAGCTTGATTGCGTTCTCGGCGCGCCAGCGTGCCGGGGATACCGAAACCGTCGACGGGAGTGATCCCGCGTTGGTCTTTTGCAGATCTTCGCGCAACGTCGGACGGCGATCCCGCTGTGATGTGCGCAGGCGTTCGATTCCTTCGGATGAACCGTGAAGCTCGCTCGTCGTGGTTGGCTCCCAGCCACCCGTCGGGCGCTCATGGCGCTGATGGCGAGTTGATCGCTTGAATATTCGATCTGTTGATGGCAATGACGGCGGCGATGGCAGGCGCCAGCGCAATCGTGTACCCTGCGCGACGACCAGCGCACCCATGCCGATGATGGCCTGATGATAGAGAACCAGTGCCAGCGCTGCGGCCATCATCCCGAAGACGATGACTGCCCATCGCCACGACGCCGAATCTTCGGCACTCATCGGAGTACTCGGGCGCACCACGGCTTCATGGTCACTCACCCGATCAACGGTCAGATTACCGCCCACCGATGTTCCGGCCGCCAGGTCTGGAACATCAAGCCCGGTGACCCCGGCTACACCGATGACTGGCCGCGTCGAATCGTCCGGGTTCTCGGCCAATTGATCAAAGCCGTAGTTCAGCAGGTACTCGGCGTCGGAATACCAGTGATCGCGGGTGCTACCCAGCAAGACCACGATCACCCGATGACCGTCGCGCTCGGCAACCTGAACGAGACTGTGACCCGCTTTGGTGGTAATCCCTGTCTTGCCACCGATCAGGCCCGGGTAAACATCGAGGAACTGGTTGACGTTGTAGAACTCGCGGCCATCGCCCGAATAGTACGGGGTCGAGATCAGCTGCTCGAATACCGGATTGTCGAGCGCGTACATCGTCATCGCAGCCACATCGCTTGCAGACGAAAGGTGGCCGCTCTGATCGAGTCCGTGCGGATTTCGCAGCGTGGTATTGCTCAGTCCGAGTCGCTCGGCAGTAGCGTTGACACGATCGACAAACCGGGCCACCGACTCCTGTGGAGAATCTCCCGGAAGGTACCCGAGCTCTCGCGAAATCGTCATTGCGGAATCGTTACCAGATGTCAGAAGCAGGCCGTGAAGCAGTGTTTCCAGCTTCACTGTTTCGCCAGCAGTCAACCCGATGGACGCCTCGCCGACGAGATCGTACTCATCCACGGTCATTTCGGCTTCGAACGCCGCTGTTTCCAGCGCAACGATCGACGTGAAGATCTTTGTCAGGCTGGCCGGTGGAACCGGATCGTCCATCCCCTGTTCGAAGAGGACCTGTCCCGAGTCCGCATCCACCACGATCGCATTCCGGGCCATCAATGGCGAATCGGCGTCATCCTGCTCCTGAGCTGCAATGTTTGTGACCGCGCCAGGCTGAACCAGCACGCTGACGACCAGTAGTGTGACGACGAGAAGGACTCGCGGCATCATCCGATTCACCCGGCATTCCCCTTCCGAACCCAAAATTCCTTGACAATCTGTCACGCTAGCAAAGTTTCTTATATGTGATCACCGGGAGCGATCACTGTTCACCCGTGCATGGCGCTCATCAGAATGTTGATGACAGTGTAGCACCCTGAACGTGTACGTACAAGTAGTTCTTCGGTGGTATTTTCGGGCTAGTTTCGCTCGATCCAGTGCCGGTCAGCACAAGAAACAAGCGTGGTACCATCATTTCCAGCAATTCGCGGGATTACCCACTGCCTTGACCACTCGATTAGCTATTGGTTCCGGAAGCGAGCGATATGATGAGTTATGACTTCCCTGGCAAGGGAAAGGTCGCGGTTACCAGATCACGACCGGAGACCGTTCTCAACGATATCGGCGAGCTGATGACTCTTGCAGACCACCAGTCCGCATTGCGAAGCGACCTTGCCACGATCCTCAAGATCAACACGTCCTGGCAAACCTGGTACCCCGCCGCTTCCTCCAGCCCATGGCAGATCGAAGGGGTCGTTCGCCAGCTCCAGAAGGATGGCTACAAACGACTCATCGCCGGTCAGAACGACACAGTCATGGTCGATACGTACGCCGGTGAGCGAAATAACAAACACAAGTACGTCATCGACAAGTACGGTGTCGAGAACGTCCACCTCAATGAACCGCATGTCGAGTGGATCACCTACGAGCCGCAGGCAGAGATGTCGGTTCTCCACGACATCTTCCCGGAGGGAATCAAGATTCCCCGAATGTTCGTTGACAAGAACGTCATCCAGTTGCCGACGATTAAGACGCATGTCCTGACCACAATAGCCGGGGCAATGTCGAATGCCTTCGGTGGATTGCTGGATCATCGACGTCACTGGACGAATTCCGTGATCCATCAGGCGCTGGTTGATCTACTCGTCATCCAGCGCGAGATACACCCCGGAATCTTCGCCGTAACCGACGGCACCTTTGCCGGAGACGGCGCCGGACCGCGCGCTATGCGAGTTCACGAGAAGGATATTCTGCTGGCAAGTGCTGACCAGGTAGCAATCGACGCCATTAGCGCCAGATTGCAGGGCTTCGACCCGATGGAGATCGACTTCATCCGGCTCGCCCATGATCGGGGCCTGGGTATCGGTGATCCAAAAGAGATCGAGATCGTCGGCTATGACATCTCGCTCGAGGAAGCCTGGAACTTCAGTCAGGACGACACGGTAATCAGCAGAGGACAGAAGCTGATCCATCATGGCCCGCTGAAGCCGGTCGAGAAGCCGTTGCTCCAGTCACCGGTATTGAGCTGTGCGAGTTTCGCGTCGAACGTCTACCACAACGTCTACTGGTACCCGTTCGTGGGGCGGAAACGCGCCAGAGCGGCCCTTGAGACGAAGTGGGGCAAACTGTTCAAGAGTTACGATGACGGTCGTGTGGCGCTACCCGGGCCAGAGCCGAAAGCTACGGCAATCGCGCTGGCAATGGCTGCCGCGCTGATCTGGCTGGTTGCCACGGTGATCACGAAACTCGTTCGACGCTAGCGGAATCGGCTTCCGTTCGTCCACACGCCAGCGGCCGCGTCATCCCGAACTTCGCTCCCGGAGATCACGCTCGTCATGAAATCCCAGACGTGCGCCTCGATCCGGGCACGCATCTGATCCAGGGAATCCGACAGCTCGGATCCGGTTTCTGCGCGAAAACGGGACGCCGGATCGGCATATTGACCTTCAACGAAATCCTCGACAGTTGCGAACTCATAGCCGAGATCACGAAAGCCCTCGATGATCTTGCGCAGCGCCATTCCGTCAGTCGAACCGTGGCCTATGTGCATAAGGATATTGGCGCCCGGCTCGGCAGCGTCCAGCGCGCGCTGCGTCACGGCCGAAACGTCATGCCCGTACCACCCGTAGGTGTCGACAGTCCACATGATGTTCTCAGTGAATCCAGCCTCGGCGAACGCTTCCAGCGTTGCGTCGTCGTAATCGCCGTATGGAGGCCGGATATACGGGCGAGTGCTTACGCCGACCTGCGACATCACCAGTTCATCGGTACGCACCAGCTGCTCGATTATCTCGTCACGGGACAACGGCTCAGCTGGCTCGTGGATACTGGAGCCGGTGTACTCTCCGGTGAACGAGAAATGGTGCCATGTGTGATTGATCAGGTGGTGACCTTCATCCACGATCCGCCGCATCAGATCGGGGTTATTCTCGGCCCAGACGCCGGTGATCGCCCATGTGGAGCTCACTCCGTATCTCCGGAGCGTGTCGAGCACCTCGGCGCCGTCTCCGCGATCGAAGGTCACATCGAACGTCAGGGCAACGACCTTTTCGTCCGTCTCGAACGTATCCCGCGTGATTACCTTCTCCGACTCTGCGGATCCAGAAGGTGCGGAAAATACTCCAGCGAACAAGCCGGTGACAAGAAGGCTGAGACATACGGCAAACGTCAGTGAGCGAAGCATAATGGGCTGCCCGGTTCTCGTCATTTAGCAAGAATGAAAACTAGTGTGCGTGCGATGGTGCCGGGCGCTCATGCACGGCGGTGTCTTCGCGTCTTCCCCGCCATGGTAACACTCGCCGGATCGATCGCGAGGAGAGTAGCTTCCGGGTGCTCCTGAACGCGAACCGCGCTATTCGCTTCAAGGGAGGTCCGGGTGCATCGTACCTGTAGACCTCGATGAAGCAGTGAGATTCGAAGCCGAGCGACTCATAGATCGACCTGGCCCGGGCTGTCGATTGCAGAACTGCCAGACGGCATCCCATCTCGCGAGCCTGGGTCAGCGCGAACCATGTCAGATACGTCCCAAGCCCCATACCCCGCATTTCGGGAATGGTGGAGACGAGATAGACACCGGCAACCCCATCTTTCACGAACAGAGAACAGGCGGCAACCGGCCGCCCCCCGAGAAACGCCAGGAGGTGGCGCATGTCCTGGTTCGAACCCACTTCCAGCGATTGCCCGAGGCGCCTGCGCGCGGAACGGGGAAATCGGAAACTCCGCGCCACGACCCTCGTCCAGTCATTCTGGTGGCTTGCCGATTTCACCCAGGTGATCGTCATTCCATCGTGGGCGGCTGGCGGAGTCCCGAATTTTTCGAGATCATGCGACATGCCGATCCAGTCATCGTAGCGGCTGAATCCGTGCTCGACCAGCCTCGTCCCAAGGTCCGACGGACTCACGGTGGGGCCGACGAACCAGGTCACAGCAGCGCTTCGTTGCCGGAAGGTAAGCTTGACCTTCTCGATCGCAGAGTCGGCGGTCTGTCGATCGAGATGAGATTCCAGCACCCGGTTGAGGTACGCACAACCGCTGTACTCCCAGCGAATGTCGTCACCGCTGTAGAGCTCGCCTCCCTCTGCCTCACCGAGGCGAACCCAGTAATCAGAGAGATTTGACTCGATCAATGCCGGAATTGAATCGACTCGTGGCGTTTGATCCGTTGGAAGATCGCTCGAATGGACTGAATCAACCACAAAGTTCCCCGTTCAGATGAAAGCCTGATCAGACAGGACATACTCCGATCCTGTGCGCTATCGATGCCGCTCCCCCAAGAGCAACGGCTTTCGTTTCAGCCCATACGTACATAATACATAAAGTTGTACGTACGTTGCTGCCAGCAAGACAATGCAGAAACGATGCCAGCACTCTCAGCCAAGAATCCCGCATCGACGATTGCATGGGGTAATAGGGTGAGTCTCGTACAATGAGCAGGCGAACTGGCTGGATCGCGCCCAGATCTCAGGAGGGACCGAAATTGGAAGCCTCGATGCCGACAGAGAGAATCAACGTCGCTCTACTGACCGCAAGTCAGGCGTTGTTCCTGATCGCCGCGACCACGGTGCTCACACTGAGTGGTGTGGTCGGACAGCGGCTGGCGCCTGATCCATCTTTCGCAACGCTTCCGGTTGCACTGATGCAGATCACGACGTTGTTCGTGACATTTCCGGCATCGATTCTCATGAAGCGGCGAGGGAGACGCACCGGCTTTCTGATCGGCACCATTCTCGGCGGGGTCACTGGCGGGAGTATCTCTGCGCTCGGAGTGATCACCGGGAGTTTCGCGATCTTCTGTCTGGGGAACATGCTTCTCGGCGTCTACCAGGCGTTTGCGATGTACTATCGATTTGCGGCCGTGGAGTCTGCAAGTGATGGGTTTCGTGCCCGGGCGATCTCGCTGGTGATGGCCGGTGGCGTCGTCGCCGCGATCTTCGGTCCGTGGAACGCCAGCTACAGCCAGTCACTGACCAGCGGTAATCCAGAGGCCGGGCCGTTCTTCGTCGCCGCAGGTTTGGCAGTCGTCGCAACGATCCTCATCGGTATGCTGGAGATTCCGAAAGTCAGCGAACCAGAGGGGGGCGGTTCGGGGCGACAACTCGGATTGATCGCCGGTCAGCCAGCATTCATTGTTGCGCTGCTTGCCGCAGCGATCGGGTACGCGGTGATGGTGCTTATCATGACGGCGACACCGATCGCGATGAATCAAGACGGATTTACCATCAGCCAGACTGCGCTCGTCATGCAATTCCACGTGATGGGTATGTTCGCCCCGTCATTCATCACTGGGTCGCTGATCGCCCGGGCGGGGGTGCTGAACATTCTGCTGGCAGGGGGTGTGATCATGCTCGGCGCGATCGGTATCGCACTCTCCGGAGTTGCACTCTGGCAGTACATGATCGCGCTCCTGCTACTCGGCGTGGGGTGGAACTTCCTGTTTATCGGCGGAAGCACGCTCCTGACCGAGACCCACACGCAGCAGGAACGAGGGAAGGTTCAGGGGCTCAACGATTTCGCGATTTTCTCACTGGTGGCGCTGGGGTCGGCGCTGTCGGGCGTATTACTGAACAGTCTGGGATGGCTGACGCTCAACGCAATGGCAATCCCGATCGTGGCCGTTACGCTGATGGCCACACTCTGGATTCGCCTTGGCCGACGCCAGGAATCCCCCAGCCCGGCCGCAGATTGAAGACGCTATCGATGCAAGACGCGACGTGCGATAGCAGGATCGCGCGTCGCTTACATCAAACCGGTGTGGACACCTCTTCGACGGTCTCCTGAACGGATTCCCGCACCCGATCGGCGTAGATGCCGCGATAGTTCTCCGGTAGCAACCGGGCGACCTCGATCATCATCTGATCGGTGATCTCGGCCAGATCCGGTCGAGAGCCATCTTCAGTCTCCCGATGCAGGTAGAACGGCTTGCCGATTCGTACCGTTACCCGTTTGGGGCCAGGACGACGCGGCTTGGATCCGTTGCCAGGTAGCGTGTCGGTCCCGATAATCGCCGTCGGGATCACCGGCACGTTGGCGCGAAGTGCAATTGCAGCGGCTCCCGGGAAGACATCTTTGAGCCCACCCGTTGTGCTCCGGGTACCTTCCGGAAACATGCCGACGATCACACCGCCCAGCAATCTCGTCTGGGCGTGACGGAGTGCGGCCCGGTCCGGGTTGCCACGGTCCACCGCAAATGAATCGGTCATTCGTGCAACCCATTCGGCGAACGGGATAGAGAACACTTCCTTCTTCGCCATGAACCGGACTGGACGGGGAAACACCGCCTCCAGCAAGACCGGGTCCACATTGTGCAAGTGATTTGACACCATCAATGCCCCACCCGACTTCGGCACATTCTCAAGCCCTTCGACCTTCAAACGTGTCGTGATCTTGAAGAAGAGCATGAAGAACGGGCGAAGAATACAGTAGATCAAGTATCGAAGCCGTCGATGCGAAACCTGATACTCTGCCTGCTTGCTCACGAAGACGGGCTCCCTTCCTCGGCGATCGCCGGAATCAGCGATGCAAGCTGAAGAATCTGCTTGACCACATCCTCGATCTCACGGCCGTCGGTCTGGATTACCACCGCATCTGGTGACGGTTCCATGGGCGCCTCGCTGCGGGACGCATCTCGCTGATCGCGCTGGCGCATGCTCTCCCGAATTTCTTCGACGGACAGGTCGATGCCCCGTTCGAGCAGCTCTGCACGTCGACGCCGGGCCCGCTCGTTGAGCGAGGCATCGAGCCAGATCTTGAGATCGGCATCTGGCATGACCACCGTGCCGACATCTCGGCCCGGCATCACAACCTGCCCCGAGTTCCCGATCTTTCGCTGAAGCTCCAGCAAACCGGCACGCACTCTGGCGTGAACCGAGACCGGTGAAACCGCACGATCAACCTCCGGGTCACGAATGGCCCAGGTCACGTCGGCGTCATCGATATAGACATCGTACTGCCGCCCATCGTCGACCGAAGGAGTGGTGATAGCAATGTCGATCTTGTCGATTAGCTCCGCGAGTTCGTCTTCATCATCCGGCGACACTCCCCGCGCCAGCGCAACGAGTGTCAGAACTCGATATACCGCACCCGTATCGAACATAAGGGCATCGAGCTGATCAGCTATCTCTGCGGCGACCGTGCTCTTTCCGGACGCCGCCGGGCCGTCGATCGCGATCACGAACTTGCCGAGATTGTCCACTGGCATTCCTCCGGTCTTTATTGCCACCCGGGCTCGATCGCCGTGGTGGTGCATCTCGACGAAATGAGCGATCACCGTCTCGCGGCCGGGCGGGCGGTCCGGCGGGACGATCTTCGCGACGCTCAGGTTGCCGGACTACGTTATTGCCTGGTTCCTGATCCCGTCCGACCGCTTCCCAGAGCTGCTCCAGCTCACCCGGCGTCAGATCCCTCCACGAACCGCGCGGAACCCCTTGCAAAACAACCGGGCCGAGCCGGATGCGCGAGAGTCGCACCACGTTGTATCCGATATGTTCGATCATTCGCCGAACGATCCGGTTCCTGCCCTCATGAATTACGATGCGCAGCAAGGTACCTTCAGGTTCATTGCTCACTGCTCGCACTTCACTCGGAACAGCTTTCACCCCGTCGATCGTCACACCCCGAACAAGTTCATCGAGCGTCCGCCGCGGTGGATGGCCGTCCAGCAGAATCTCGTACTCTTTCTCGAGCTCGAATCGCGGATGCGTCACGCGATGAGCCAGATCGCCATCATTGGTAAGCAACAGCAGTCCGGTCGTTGGGCGATCGAGCCGGCCAACCGGGACGACGCGCTCGCGGACATCCACAAGATCGAGGACCGTGCGTCGGCCTCGCTCATCCTGGGACGTCGTAATGTAGCCCGGTGGCTTGTTGAGCATCAAGTAGCGTTTTGGCTCCACACGGACAATCCGGCCATCCACCTCGATCTTCTGGTTGTCCGGGTCTACCCGGAAACCTTCGGTCTGGACGACCTCGCCGTCGACCTTTACCCGGCCTTCGGCAATCATCTTCTCGGCTTTTCTTCTGGATGCGACACCGCGTGCCGCCAATACTTTGTGCAGGCGTTCCATTTTCGATCCTTCCCACGCCAGAACCAGGCGCAGGTTCTAGTTCACACTGATGCCCGCTCGTAATACGGGAACCTGATACAGTTCCACGCCATCATTCAAGAATACAACGTGCCCCCATCGTATGGGCAACGTTCCGCGCGGCCTCGGGCCAAGCTCGAGTTCCGCGTCGAGTCGATCTACTTCCGTGCGAAGATATGGCCTGACGAAAGGCACCGCAAGAACGAAACCGTACCGCTCTGCAGCGCGTTCGATCCCTGGAAAATCGCTGGATGGACCGAAATTCACCCAGTGTATACGCTCATCAAGGAATTGGAGCAACGTCAGCGTATCAGCATATCGCTGTGAGCTTCCCATTACAACGGTAATTACCTGATTGCCTTCTCGACGCGTCGCGAGAACGAACGATTCCCCTGCTTCGCCGGTGGTCCCCGTCTTGATCCCGTGAACGCGTTCGGCCCCGAGGAGATCGTTGGTGTTGTTGACGGTATACGCCCGGGCGTTCGCGCCAGTCACCGTGATCGTCCAGCCCGATGCTCCGACGATCTCTGTCAGGAGTTGCGAATCCATGACCGCTTTCCCGGCAATGGCCAGATCCCGCGCTGTAGAGAACTGATCGGGGTGATCCGGGCCGTCTGGATTGACGAAGTTGGACCCGGTCATACCCAGATCCTGCCCGACCTCATTCATCTCTTCGACGAAACGTGCGTTCGGCGACTGGCCAACTTGCGGACCCAACTGCCCCCCGGCAACCCGCGCCAGTGCGTTAGCCGCATCTCCTCCAGACGGAATCATCAATCCGGCGAGCAGATCTCGAACGGTAACCTGGTCTCCGGACTGCAGTTGCGCGTTGGAGTAAACGGCCGTATCCACCAGATCGCTTTGCACGATCTCGACGATATGATCAGGATCCAGCACCGCTAGAGCGGTCAACGCCGTGACCATCTTCAGGGTGCTTGCCGGAGCAACCGGATCGTCGGCATTGTAGGAGTAGAGGAGTTCGTCACTGGTGATGTCAACGGCGTAGATCGCATTCGCAGTTACGCCGGGAATCGCTGACTGTCCCGCCATCGGCTCGCGATTGGTGTTCCCAGGTGGTTCCGCC
>SLFF01000116.1 GCA_007124395.1 Thermomicrobiaceae bacterium
TGAGTTCCGATCTGCTCCAGCGTGTCGGCGTAATCAGAACGAAGCAGGAGATCGCCCGCGCGGGGAGGTTCTCCGTTCGGCAGAAACACCTCGGACGATGCGGGAAAGCGAGCCAGTTGTTCCTGACACTGAATGATCATCGCCCGGAGGTATGGGCTGACCCGGAATCCCTGACGCCCGGCACGAACCGCGGGTGCGATCACCTGATCGAGCGGCAGATTTCCGTACTTCTCGATCGCTGTAGCCCAGCCGAGCAGCGTCCCACCGGTGGCCACTGCCAGATAGCCGGTGTTGTTGAGATCATCGACGACGTCGTTCTCCAGCGATCCCGGAATCGGCTCGAACATGTCTTTTCGTGCCGCAACCGGAACGGTCGCGTAGTTGTCGATCGTCGTCACCGTGCCGTCGGCGAGGCGAATATTGATGAACCCGGCACCGAAGATCGTCGTCATCATCGGTTCGACCATCGACAGGGTGAACATCGAACTGATGGCCGCATCGACGGCGTTGCCGCCATTCATCAGCATCTCGGTTCCAGCCAGCGATGCCAGCGGATGGTTGGAGGTAACCATTCCCTTACCAGCGATCGCTTCCTGTTTGAATGTCTGGCGTTGAACTGTAGACATGGATCACTTCCTCAGGTAGTAATCGAGCGAGTGGTCTTCGTGTCTTGCCACCTTAGCCCGGCCTGATTCATGCGGCAATACGCGCAACCGGGCATTCACGACCAGCACCAGGCCAGAATCACCCGGCACATCACAACGGCACTGCTGAGAGGAGCACACGACATGGCACGGGCTTCACGGGAAATGCAGGCATCCGGCAGGGCAAGTCAGCTTCCAGCTTCACCGATCCGACGACTGGCGCCACTGGCTGAAGCGGCGAAAGAGCGAGGCATTCACGTTCATCATCTCAATATCGGCCAGCCGGATCTGGCGCCGCCAGAAAGCATCACTCGTTTGCTTGATCGCGCCAGTAGCGAAGAACTCGTCTATGCGCCAGCTCGAGGAGCGTCCGATGCCGTGAGCGCCTGGCAGATCTACTATTCGCATCACAGTGTGGATCTTGAGCGTGAGGACATTCTGATAACGGCTGGAGCCAGCGAGGCGCTCATGCTGGCGCTGCTGACAACCTGTGACCCGGGCGATGATGTCTTGCTCCCCGAACCGTTCTACGCGCCATACAAGGGACTCCTCTCGATCACTGGGCTGAACCCGATCCCGGTGCCGAGTGGGCCGGACTTTGCCCCGCCGGATGCAGATCTGGTCCGGTCACTGGTGACCCCGAACACCCGGGCGATGTTGATCTGTTCACCGAGCAACCCGACTGGCACGGTTTACGGACAGAACGATCTGGAGAAGGTCGGAGCGGTAGCCGTCGAAAACGACTTCTTCCTGCTGTCGGACGAGACGTACCGGGAGATCGTGTTCGATGGCCCGGCCGCTCCTTCGGCGCTGGCGATTCCGGGACTGGAAGAGTGCGCCGTGGTAATCGACAGCGTCTCCAAACGGTTCAATGTCTGCGGGTTGCGAATCGGCTGTCTGGCCAGTCGAAATCGCGCAGTGATCGACGCCGCACTGGAGATCGCTGAACTCAGGCTGGCTGTCCCGATGATCGACCAGCGAGCTGTTGTCAGCGCGCTCACTTCTCCAAGACCGTATGTCGACACGGTTGTCGAGGCCTATCGCGAGCGCAAGGATGCGGTTGTCAAAGCCTTGAGAGCGATTCCGGGAGTGGTGGCGCATCCGCCAGGCGGTGCGTTCTATGTAGTGGCTGATCTTCCGGTAGACGATGCCGAGGCATTCTCGGCCTGGATACTCCGGGAGATTGCGATCAACGACGAGACGGTGATGCTGACGCCGATGAGCGATTTCTACGCAACTCCCGGTATGGGGACTTCGCAGGTGCGGATTGCCTGCGTTTACAACGCCGAAACGCTTGCCCGAGCGGTATCTATTGTCGGAGAGGCGCTGGAGGACTACCCCGGAAGAGCCGGGTAGCCCTCCAGATGGAAGTGTCGAGGATCGGATTCGTTACACCGTCAGGTATTGAACACTGAAGAGTTGATTCTCATCCATCCATACACCGGCAACGTCGAAGCCTGCCTCTCTGGCGAGCTCCTCGAACCCGGCCAGACTGTACTTGTGCGAGCGCTCGGTCAGAATGCGCTCGCCAGCCGCGAAGTGAAACCAGCTATTTCCGACACGAACGGTCTGATCACGTTGGCTCACGATGAACAACTCGACGCAGTGCCGCTCGTGATTGTAGATGGCATTGTGCTCGAAGTTCGCGAGATCAAAGTCGGCATCGAGTTCACGGTTGATTCGTGTCAGCATGTTGAGGGTGAATGCCGCGGTGACTCCCCTGGCGTCGTTGTAGGCGGCCTCGAGAACGTCGATGCTCTTCTGGAGATCGACCCCCAGCAGGAGCGCCCCATTTTTGCCGGCAAGTTCGGCGATGGACGACAGAAGCTTCCGTGCCGTGTCCGGCTTGAAGTTTCCGATTGTCGATCCGGGGAAGTAGACCACGTTCCGCCTGACGGGCACGTCTATTTCGGGCAACTCGACGTTTGAAGTGAAGTCGGTCGCGATCGGAAAGATCCTCAAGCCGGGGTATTCATTTCCCAGGATCTCGGCAGAGGCGTGCAGGTGCTCTTCGGAGATATCGATCGGCACA
>SLFF01000031.1 GCA_007124395.1 Thermomicrobiaceae bacterium
CTGCGGCCAAATCGTTATACTTCTGCATAGTTTGTTGAAACAGGCGAAATGTGTAGCTGCGGTAGCAGGAATCTCGGGTTGAACTCAGTCAGAGTTCCACGCACTGCGGGATAGGTGCAGGCTCTGACTCGTACTGTTCCATTACAGGGAAGGGAGTCGACGTTGAAGAAACGTTTACTCGGAATCATGTTGACGATCGGGCTCGTTGTGGGCGCGTTCGCCGGCACAATCGGAACCGCAGGCGCGGAAGATCTGCAATCCGCTTACGGGGCGTATTTCCCGTGGGTGCCGAACGGCGAGACGCTCGATGGCATGGGACCGTTCTACGGAGCAGTCACCGTGCAGAACCTGCAGGGTGAACCGATCGATATCTACGTTTACCCGGGAGTTGGCAGCGGATCACAGGCGTATGGTTCGCCTGAGGTGATTGCCAACGTGCAGTCGTTTGCCTCGGTAACGCTGACGGCCGAGCAGATTGGTGTGTCTTCGCCGGGCGGCAGTGTGCACGCCGTGGCTGAGACGGTTGAGGATGGTGCTCCCGCATTGATCGCTGGTTCGGTCAAGAACGTCGGCCCGGTGGAGAGCAGTAACGCCAAGACCAGTTCTGCCCACATCACGGTTGATGGCTACACCGGTATGACCGACGATCAGGTCAATGACGACGACGATACGCAGATACTGCCGATCGTCCAGACCAACAGTGGCTGGGACACGAAGATCCGCATCGCCAGCTTCGCTGGTGAGGGAAACCCGAACCCGACAACGGCCTACACCGTCACGCTGTACGAAGCGGGCGGACAGGGCTCAGCTGGTCCCTCGAGCGGTGAGTTCACCGGCCTGATTGCCGGTGGCGAGACGGTCTCCATCGACATCATGGATGCGCCGGGTATCAATGAAGGCTGGGTCGGGAACGCATTCATCACCTCGAACGCCCCGATCGGCGCTATTGCCGAACGGTACAAGACCGAGACCGAGATGCTGCTGACCAACGTGTCGCGGCCGGTCATCAACGGCGGCAATGGTGGACCACAGACCACCTCGTACGCCCCGCTGGTCTTCCAGAACTACAACTTCTGGAACACAGGCATCAGCGTTGCCAACCTGGATGACAACAACTCCAACACCGTGACCCTGACTTACTTCACGGCAGGTGGCAGCCAGGTAGGTACTGATCAGGTGACGATTCCGCCACGCGGCATGGAGTTCGTCTTCACACCGGGGACACAGAACCTCGGCCTGGGTGGCAACATCGGCGCGGCAGTCATCAGTGGTACGACGGCGCTGCAGGCGGCCGTGGATCAGGTCAAGTACTTCGGTGGTGATGAGGAAGTTGGCGATGCCATGTCCTACGTCACCGATCACGATCCGACTGAAGGCGGGTATGCTCTCGCGCTTCCACTGGTTCAGAAGGGCAACCCGGCGACTGGCCTGGGTGACACCTCTGGTGTGCAGTTCTTCAACCCGAACCCGGTTGCGCAGGCAAACTTCGACATCTCGGTGTTCAACACGACTGGAAACCTGGTTGCGCCAACACTGAATGTTCCGGTGAGCTTCAGCCTGTCTGGTCATCAGGGTGTGACGTTCTACACGCACAACTACTCTGAGATGCCAGCTGGTTTCCAGGGCTCGCTGACCGCTGCTGTGAACAGTGGAGAACTGACCGGTGTATCCAACAACGTCAACTACGATGTCCAGAACGACGGCGCGGTGGCCTACAACCTGGTGAAGATCACCCGGGTTGGCACGGACCTGGAGATCGAGCAGAGCAGCGCCGAGAACCTGCTGGGTGAGATCCACGTGGTGACGGCGACGCTGTTCGACCAGTTTGGCCAGCCGCTGCCGAATGAGGACGTGACGATCACCGTCGAGCACGAGAACCAGGCCGATGGTGATGTCTCGAATGAAACACTTTCCGGACAGACCAACTCGGACGGTCAGTTCAGCATCACGTACGTTCGGACAGATGGCGCCGAGCTCGGCGATGAGACGATCGTCGCGGTACACGAAGACGCCGGTGAGTCAGAGGAACTGACCAAGTCATGGGACGCGAACATCGAATTGTCCCACGCTGAAGAAGAAAACGGCGGGAACAACAACAATAACAACGATGACACCGCCGTGAATCCGATCGGTACCGATCACACAGTCATCGCGACGGTGACCGATGTCAACGACAATCCGGTTGCAAATGCGGTGGTCGACTTCACAGTAACCGGTGATGGCAACCCGACTCCGCCGACCGGTAGTGACACGACCGGTAATGACGGTGAAGCAGAATTCACCTTCACTAATGACATTGTCGGCACAAACCAGATCGTTGCCGAGTTGTCAGCGACCGGAACGCAGTCGAACACGATTACCAAGGAGTGGGTGAACTTACTGGTCAACGGTGATTTCGAGGCGTTTACGGGATCACTCCCGGACGGTGCAATCGCCGGCGACGACTCCAGCGACTGGTACCAGTGGTTCGCTCAGGCAACCTGGAACATCGAAGACGATGGCACCGGGAACAACAACATCGCCACACAGGATCCGGCGAATGATAACCAGGGTGGTTCGATCACCCAGGCGATTCGGCAGGTGATTGATGGTTCGCTCGTCCCCAGCGGATCTACGCTGGAGATCAGCTTCGACTACCGCTCTGCAACCACCGGTCGCGTCATCGTTTA